>CAJAYO010000281.1 GCA_903948415.1 uncultured Opitutia bacterium
ATCACCGCGCCTTCCGCGCCGACCCGCGCCGCGAGCGCGGCGACCTCGTGGTGCCGCAGGGTCTCCAGCAACGTCCCGCCGACCATCATCCGGGAAAAACCAAACAGCGCCTCGGCGGCCCGATTGGCCAAGGCAATGCGCCCGCGCGGGTCCACCACCACGAGGCCCTCCACCATGCTGTCGAGCGTCGCTTCGAGCCGGGCCGTGTGCGCATGCAGCGCGGCGGCATGGGCCTCGCGCAGCTCCGCCACCTCGCTGGCGCGACGCGCCTCCGCCGCCCGCCACCGCAAATAGAACCACCGGGCCGCCACGATGGCTCCCCCACTCAGACAGCCTAGAAAAAAATTGAGCGCACTCATGCCGTACCCCGGGTGGACCCGACCTCCGCGCCGGCCGCAAGGACTATCGCCACAGAAGCGCTCATGGTCGGCTCAGTCCGCCGCAAGAAACCGATAGCCCACCCCCCGGATCGTTTCGAGAAAACGCGCCGTGTCGCCCAGTTTTTCCCGCAGCCGCCGCATGTGCGTGTCGACCGTCCGGCTGTCGATCGGATTCTCGTAGCCCCAGACATCCTGCAACAGGCGCTCGCGCGTCTGCACGCGCCCCCGGCGCCGCGCCAGCAGTTCGAGCAGCTTGAACTCCGTCGCCGTCAGCACGACGGCCTCACCCGAGATCGTGACGTGGTGACGCGGCCCATCGATTTCCAGTTCGGCAAAACGCAACCGCGCCACGGGATCGTCGGCCGCCTTGACCCGCGCCAACAGTTTCTTGATCCGCAACACCAGTTCACGCGGACTGAACGGCTTGGTCACGTAATCATCCGCCCCAAGTTCGAGTCCCAACACCCGGTCCATCTCGGAGGCCTTGGCCGTGAGCATCAAAATCGGAATCATCGCGGTCCCCGGATCGCGCCGCAAAATCTTGCAGACTTCGAGCCCGTCCACCTCGGGCAACATCAGGTCCAGCACGATCAGCGCCGGCCGTTCATCCCGCGCGGCCGCGATGGCCCGCGAACCGTCCTTGGCGAAGATCGGCACATACCCGGCCTCCTTCAGTTTGAATCCGAGCACTTCGAGCGCGTCGGGCTCATCGTCAACGACCAGAATTTTCGGTTTCATGAGTTTTATGGCCGGAGTGCCGGATGTCCTTCGCCTCGTAAAGGTAGACGACTTCCTCGGCGATGTTCGTCGCATGGTCGGCAATCCGCTCGATCGCCTTCGATATCACCATCAGGTGCAGGCACCGCGAAATCGTCGTCGGCCGCTCCACCATGTAGCTGGAAAGTTCCCGGTGCAGCTGGCGGTTGAGATCGTCGACGTCGCTGTCGCGCGGAATCACCGCCCGGGCCTTCTCCGGCTCGCGGTTGACGAACGCCGTGATCGCATCGCGCAACATCTCCAGGGACATCGTCGCCATGCGCGGCAGGTCGATGTAGGGCTTGAGCTGCGGCTCGGCGCCCAGGTCGATCACCCGGCGGGAAACCGTCACCGCCTCGTCGCCCACCCGCTCCAGATTCTGCGAAATCTTCATCGCGACCGTGATCAGCCGGAGCTCGGTCGCGAGCGGGGCTTTGGCGAGCAGATGGAGCGCCGTGTCGTCGATCTCAATTTCGTATTGGTCGAGGATGTTGTCGTCCGCCTGCACCTGCAGCGCGAGCGCGTCGTCCCGCTCCACCAGGGCCCGCATGGCGCGGGCGACCGCGGATTCCGCGTGGCTCGCCATCGCAAGGAGGCTCTCCTTGAGATGGGTCATTTCTTCGTTGTAGTGCGTCATGGCGGAAAGGGGATCAGCCGAAGCGACCGGAGACATAGGCTTCGGTCTGCGCGTTGGCCGGATTGGTGAAAATATCGCGCGTCGCGGCGAACTCGATGAGCTTGCCGAGGTAGAAAAACGCCGTCGTGTCCGAGCAGCGCGCCGCCTGCTGCATGTTGTGCGTCACGATCACGATCGTGAAACGCTCCCGCAGCTCCTGGATGAGCTCCTCGACCTTGGCCGTCGCCACCGGATCGAGCGCCGAACACGGCTCGTCCATCAAAATCACCTCGGGCTCCACCGCGATCGCCCGCGCGATGCACAGGCGCTGCTGCTGTCCGCCGGACAGCCCCAGCCCGCTCGAATCGAGCCGGTCCTTCACTTCGTCCCAGAGCGCGGCCCCGCGCAGCGATTTCTCCACCACGGCGTCGAGCTTCGCCTTGTCGTTCAACCCCTGCAGGCGCAGCCCATAGGTGATGTTTTCATAGATCGATTTGGGAAACGGATTCGACTTCTGGAACACCATCCCCACCCGCTTGCGCAGCTCGATCACATCGACGTCCGGCTGATAGATGTCCACGCCGTGAATCTTGATCGTGCCGCGGGCCACCCGCGTGCCGTCGATCAGGTCGTTCATCCGGTTCAGACAGCGCAGGAGCGTCGACTTGCCGCAGCCCGACGGCCCGATGAACGCCGTCACCTTCTTCGCCTCAATCTTCAGGTTGATGTCGTGCAGCGCCTGCGACGTCTGGTAGAAAAAATCCAAGTGGGAAATATCCACGAGGGTCTCGCCGGCGGGCGCGGCCAATCCACCGGGCGCGGAGACGGAGGGCACCGCCACGGTCGGCAAACTGAAAGGGGACTTGCCCGCCGAGGACTTGGCGGAAGCGGAAGGAGGAGTGTCCATGAGGATGGGGGCGGCGGTCACCATTTGTAGCGGCTGCGAAGGTGGTTGCGGAGGAGGATCGAGCTCGCGGCGATCAGCGCCACAACCAAAAGAAAGACAAAGGCCGTGCCGTATTGCACGCGCTCCGTGTAGTCGTTCTGCGGAATCTTCGAACTCACCACGTAAATGTGATACGGCAGCGCCATCACCCCTTGAAACAAGAACTCGCCCGCCTTCTCCACCTCCCACGGAAGCTTGTCGCGCACCACGTAGGCGGCGGTAAACATGATCGGGGCCGTCTCCCCGGCCACCCGGGCAATACCGAGGATCGAAGACGTCAGAATTCCCGGCAGCGCGTACGGCACCACATTCTTGCGGATCGTCTGCCACTTCGTCGCCCCGAGCGCGAGCGAGCCTTCGCGAAACCCCTTGGGCACCGCCTTCAGCGACTCCTCGCTCGCCGTGATGACCACCGGCAGCACCATGAACGCGAGCGTGAACCAGCCGGCGAGCAGCGAAACGTTCCACCCAAAATAGATCACGAACATGCCAAACCCAAACAGCCCGAAGACGATCGACGGCACCCCCGCCAAATTCAAAATCGCCAGCCGCACAAAACGGATAAACAGGCCGTCCCGGGCATACTCGTTAAGATAAATCGCCGCACAGACCCCGAGCACCAGTGCGATGGTCATCGACCCGACCACCAGCAGGACGGTCCCAACGATGCAGGGGAAAATCCCGCCCGCCGAGTAGACATAGCTCTCCGACTTCACCTTGGCGGCGGCCGGATGCTTCTCCTTGAAGGCGCGAAACGCGCGATCGCCCATCTCATATTTCTTCCCCTCGAACTCGAAAATATACAGCGACTCCGGCGCGTCCGTGAAAAACGTCGTGTTGATAAACGGGGCTTCCGCCTTGAACACCGTGCCCGCACCCTTGAAAAAAATCGTCCCGAAAACGCCCAGCCCGCAGGCCAGCACGAGGTAGGTCGCCGCCCGAAACAGCCAGAAAGCCGCCCGTTCCGAACGCCGGGCGGCATTGGGCTGGCTCTGAAAACGGTGGACGGCCGGGGCGCTCATGGTTCAGCCGATGGAAATCCGATACTTGCGCACGATGCCCTGCGCCACGTAGTTGATGAGCAACGAGAGGGCAAAGAGCACCAGCCCGACGACGAAGAGCGCCCGGTAGTGAATGCTGCCCCGCACGACCTCGCCCATCTCTTGCGCGATGATGCCCGTCATCGTGTGCACCGGCTGCGTCACCACCGACAGACCGGCCGTAAAATCCGGGATCGCGATCCGGTTGCCCGCACACAGCAACACCACCATCGTCTCACCGACGACGCGGCCCAACCCCAGCAACACCGCGGAAATGATCCCCGACAGCGAGGCCGGCACGATGATCTTCACAATCGTCTGCAGCCGCGAGGCCCCGAGCGCAAACGACGCCTCTTTGAACGCCCGCGGGACGTTGTTGAGCGCGTCTTCGGCCAGCGTGAAAATCGTCGGCACCGCAATCAGCGCGAGCAGACAGCCCGCCGTCAAAATATTGAGCCGCTCGCTGTAGGGAAATCCCGGCATCCACGACAGCCACGACACCTGCGAGAGCGCCCGCAACGCCTGGCCGAGCACCGCGATCCCGAAAAAACCGAGCACCACCGAGGGAATCGCCGAAATAAACTCGATGCACGGTTTGATGATCCGCTGCTCCCGGAGGGAAGCGATTTGGTTGATGTAGATCGCGGCCCCCACCCCGAGCGGCACGGCAAGCACCAAGGCCACAATCGAAACCATCAGCGACCCGATGAACAACGGAATGACCCCATACCAGTCCTGCCAGAAACTCGCCGTGAGCCACTGGCGTCCAAAAACAAACGAGGACACCGCTTTCCAGGCCGGAATCGGACGCGCATAATCCCACGTCTCCAAGGCGTGCTCGACCGCCGGCAGGCCCGCGACGTAGTCGCGCGTCAGCTGCTTCAATTTCTCCATTCTTGCCGCCAACTCGGGCGCAGGCATGACCGGCGCCCCATCCAGCGTCGCCAGCAAGGCCCGCCCAAACTCCCGATTGCCTTCCTTAAACGCCGGCAGCGTCGCCACCAAGGGTTTCAATTCCGCCGCAAAATCCGTTTCCTCGATCTGCACGGCCGCCGCCTCGGCCGTCTTGCCTTCCGCGAGCAATTGCCGGCGCTCTTCCTTCTTGTCCCCCGTCACGATGAACTTGGTCTTGATCGCGGTCGCTTGCTCGGTGAGGTCCGACAGCATGCTGCGCAACGGATCGACCGTGCCGGAAAACTTGTCGGCAAACTCGTCAAACTTGGTCAGCGCTGCGTTCGCGTCTTCGAGCGAGAGTTTCTTGACCTCGGTCAGGTCGGTGAGCTGCCGCAGGCGCAGGTCGGACAGGTAGCGGGTCAGCGCCGTGTGGTCGTCGACCTCGGCCCGGATGAAATCCACGTACTCGAGCCCGGCTTGCCGGTAGACCCGCAGGCTTTGGCTGTTTTGGGCAAAGAAACCGAGGCCTTCCCGGAGGAGAAAAATCGTGATCAGCGTCAGCACCACGATGGCCACGACCGCATTGCCACCGAAAAAGGCCTTGATCGTATCGTCCAGGGTCAGCCCGAGCAGGCGCAGGCGCCGTTTTTGAATGGCGAATGCGGCGGGTGCAGCGGTGGAGTTGGGCTCGCTCATGCGGTTGCCGAGCAGGACGCCGTGCGGTAAACGGTGCGTCAAGCGAGGCGCTGTTACATTCCCGTGACACCCCCTCTCGCGTCGAGGCTCTTCTCCTTCGAAATTCGCCGTTTTTGCGTTGAAACCACCGCCCGCTTCGCTCGCATGACCGGCACCCGAACCGGAAGTGCGCCTTTTTGGCGCCACCGCGTCGGGCGCCCACCCCTATGACCGTCAACCGCGTCCTGCCCGGCCTCCCTCTGCCTTCGCGGTCGCTCGTTTTCCTTTGCTGCGGCCTGGCCAGCGGCCCGGTCTCCCGCGCGCAAGTGGACAGCCCGCGCAGCTTCCCCACGGAACGGGAGCCCAGCGCCCCCCTCGCCACACCGGTCCCGGTTTTTTTCCCCCTCAATCCCCCGCCCCTCGATCGGCCGGTTTCGCGCCTCGCCCCCTCGACGGGCCAGACCCTTGCGCCCCCCGCGGAACTCGGCGCCTATCTGACCGAGCCGTTTTACGCCGTCCTGAGCACGCGCCTCACCCGCAACACCCTCGACGGAAAGAAGCGGCAAAAACTCGACGCCTATCGGGTCGCCCGCGATGCCTTGCTCGACGAACTCCGGACTGAAGTCGACGCGGGCCGCGACGTCGACCCCGCGACGCGACGCACCGCGCTCACGCGGCTCGCGCAGCGCCAGACTCCACGCCTCGCCGAACTCGAAGCCGCGGCGGAACAACTGCGCACGGAGCTCGCCACCGGCGAAAACGACTGGAGCGCCCTCCGCGAGTGGCGCCTCGGCGAGCGCAACCGGCGCGCCGACTCCCCGGTGGAGATCGGCGCCGTGATGCGCGCCAACGCCTTTTACCAAGCGGGCCTCAGCCCGACCCAGCGCCTGCTCCTGCGGGAAATCGCCATCGAGGTCACCTCCGGGGCGGACGACGCCGCCACCGCTTCGGCCCGACAGCCCTACCTGTTTTTCTCGCCGGCGCTCACCCGCGTGATTTTGCCGGACGACGTGCCGGCGGACGTAGCCACC
>CAJAYO010000282.1 GCA_903948415.1 uncultured Opitutia bacterium
CCCAAGCCACCGTCAAGAGCCAGACCGCCGAGACCCTGCGCGAAACCGGCGCGAATGTGCTCCTCGCGAACACCTATCACCTCCTCCTCCGCCCCGGCCCCGAGGTCTTCAAGAAATTCGGCGGCATCCACCGGTTCATGAAATGGGACCGGCCCGTCCTCACCGACTCCGGCGGGTTTCAAATCTTCTCGCTGCAGGCCGAGCGCGCGATGAAGGAAGAAGGCGCGCATTTTCAGAGTTACGTGGACGGCAAAACCTTTTTGCTCTCACCCGAATCCAGCATCGAAATGCAGAAGGCGATCGGCAGCGACATCATGATGGTGCTCGACCAGTGCATCCCGTCGACCGCCGACTTCGCGCAATCCGAGGCCGCCATGCTCCTCACCCACCGCTGGGCCGAACGCTCCCTGCGCGCCCGGGGTGACTCCCCGCAGGCCCTCTTCGGTATCGTGCAGGGCGCCTGCCACCATGACCTCCGCCGCCGGAGCGCCGAGTTCCTCCGGACCCTCGGCTTCGACGGACTCGCCATCGGCGGTCTCGCCGTCGGCGAGACGCACGCGGAACGCTACGAGTTCACCGGCTTCGTCACCGACCACCTGCCCACGCATCTGCCGCGCTACCTCATGGGCGTCGGCACGCCGATCGATCTCCTTGAAGCCGTGCACCGCGGGGTCGACATGTTCGACTGCATCATCCCCACCCAGCTCGCGCAACGCGGTGCCGTCTTTACCTCCCAGGGGAAGCTCCAGCTCAACCGCTCGGTGCACAAATTCTCTCAGGAGCCCATCGACCCGCAGTGCGACTGCCACACCTGCAAAAATTATTCGCGCGGCTATCTCCACCACCTCACCAAGACCGGCGAGAATCTCGGCTGGCACCTCCTCGGCATCCACAACCTCGCGTTCTACCACCGCCTCATGCGCACCATGCGCGACCACATCCTGCGCGATGACTTTGCCTCGTTCTACGCCAAGATGCGCGTCGAACTCGTGCGCACCGACGAGGAGAACCCCAGCCGTCCGACCAAACAGACCCGTTTCCCCCGTCCCCAACACCTAGGCGACTACGACATCGTCACCGGTCCGCAGGGTTTCTCCAGTATCCGACAAATCAGTTCGGGTGAGGTCATGCACTCCGTCAACCGTCCGAGCGACGAAGCGCAGAAACTCTACGTCGACCAGTCCTGCCTCGCCGCCCGGCTGCTCAAGCGCGCGGGCGCCGACGGCGAACTCGTCCTCTGGGACGTCGGCCTCGGCGCGGCGTCGAACGCCATGGCGGCGCTCGAGTGTTTCGCCCGCGTGCTCGCCGACCACGGCACCGACGCCGTGCGCCCGTTGCGCATCGTCAGTTTCGAACGCGATCTCGATCCCCTCCGACTCGCGCTCCGCGAGCCGGGGCGTTTCCCTCACCTCCGTCACGGCGCGCCCCACGCGCTCGTCAACGCCGGTCGCTGGAGCCACGGCTCCGGCCTCTGCCACTGGGAACTGTGGCACGGCGACTTTCTCGGCTTCCTCGAATCGGCCGCCGTGCCCGAGATCATTTTCTACGACCCGTTTTCCGCCAAGACCGATTCGCCGCTCTGGACCGCGGGCGTGTTCGCGCGCCTTTTCGCCCACTGCGCCCCGAAGTCCGCCGAACTCTACACCTATTCTGCCGCCACTGCCGTGCGTGTGTCGCTGCTGACCGCGGGATTTTTCGTCGCCGAAGGCACCGGCACCGGCCCGAAGTCGACGACGACCGCCGCCTTCACACGGGCCGAAGGCGCGAAAAACCATCCCTCCCCGCTCGCCCTCCTCGGCGCGGAGTGGCTCGCCCGCTGGCACCGTAGCACCTCAAAATTTCCCGCCGGTCTGGCCGAGGAGGAAAAGCCCGCCTTCGAGCGACACTTGTTGGCCCATCCTCAGTTCGCGCCGTAACAGGGCCCGTGGCCACACGGACCACCCCCGTTACTGGGTGTAAGTCTGGTAGCTGATCTGGTTGGCATTGTGCTGCCGCACCGTGCCGGTGGTCAAAACACCATCATCCAGCAACTGGTCGATCTTCAGCATGACATCGGCATCCATCGTCATCCCGACCATTGTCAGCACGACCCGGCCCTCGTTGGACGCGGCCAGCGAGGACCGCAAATCGAAGGACAATGTCGAATTGGTCCCCAGTGGCTTTTTGAAGATAATACTGGGCAGATTGGCGGTGTTGAAACCGGCCGGACAGGCACCCGCGCCACCTGCGTTGTAGACGCCATCGGGCATCGCCGAATCTTCAAAGATCATCGTCTCGAAAGCCTCTCCGACCTTCTTCATATCGTTCACCGCAGCGGTGGCGGCCGACTTGATCCGGGAGGCTTTAAATGCCGGGATCGCCATCGCGGCCAGCAAACCGATGATCACCACGACAATCATGATCTCGACTAGGGTAAAGGCACGGCGTCTGCCGTCAGGAATTGGGGTGAGCGAGGGAGCCGGGGTAGCAATCGTGATCATGTTTATTATGTTTGATATAGAGAGCGCCCTCGTCGGTATCCGCCGCCCTCGAACAGTCTACCAAGGAATACACCTACGCTCGTCTACGAGTAACTACGTCGGGACGCGACAATAACGGGTCCGGTCGGTCGATGATTTCCTCCATCAAGCGCGGCTCGCACCGCCCCGCCGCAAACCTAGGGGCGTCCGGTTCAGCCGGTGCGCGGGCACCCGTCGGCGCCCGGCCACCCTACAGCGCCCAGCTCCGCTCGTTTTTGCCCAGCGGCACGGACCCTTGGTAACCGCCCGGCACCGGCAGATAACGCAACGCCTGCGTCGCGCCGGCCTCCGACGTGAAATAGCCGAGCAGCGTCAGCTCTTTGATCATCCGCCATGGCGCCGCCGCGCGCGCCTCGTAAGTCATCAGCACCTGTTCCCGCTGCGCCCCGCTCAACGCCGGGAAGGTCTGCGAAAACAGCTGCTGGCTTGCCCCCTGAATTTCCTTCAGCCCGCGCCGCAGTGTCTCCGTCGCTCCGGGCGCGTAGCACTCCGTCGCCTGGGTGATGATAAAACGCCCGATCCCCACCGCCCCCGCCCCCGGCGATTCGGCCGTGGTCGGAATAATCGTGTCGCCGATCAGCGTGAGCAGATGCTCCTCCTCCAGCGTCCAGCCCACGGGCAACGCGAGGGCCGCCCATGTGCGTGCCGGGAGGCTCGCCCACAGCGCCGCCGCGCCGGTCATGAAACCAGCCTGCCGGAGCGCTTCACGCCGGTTCATGGCTCCGTTCATAAATTCCCTTTCTTCAGCTCGGCCACGGCGTGGTTTACGGCCCGCGCCGCGAGGGCCATGAACGTGAGCGACGGATTCTGCGTGCCCGTCGACGCCATGCTCGCTCCGTCGGTCACGAACACGTTCGGGCACGCGTGCAGTTGGTTCCAGCCGTTCAGCAACGACGTCCGCGGATCCTTGCCCATGCGCACGCCGCCCATCTCGTGGATGTCGAGGCCCGGGTTCTGTTTCGAATCGTTTTTTCGGATGTTCTTCGCCCCGGCCGCCGCCAGCATTTCCTCTCCGCGGGCGTGGAAATCCTTCAACACCTTCTCGTCATTGTCGTGATAGCCGACCGATGTGACGAGCTGAGGCACCCCCCAGGCATCTCGCTGGTCGGCCGACAGGCGCACGTGGTTCTCTTTTCGCGGCACCGTCTCGCCCTGCATCATCATCGAGATTCCCCACGGCCCCGGCCGCGTGATGCGCTCCTTGAAATCCGCGCCGACGCCCTTGGTGCCGTTGCCCTGCTGCCAACCTCTGCGTGACGCGCCGAAGAACACCATGTAGCCGCGTTGAAAATCCAGGGCGGCCTCCTGTTTCCGCACATTGCGAAAATTGGGCATCATCAGCTGCGTCGGCCGCCGCCCCGAGTAATACGAATCCTCAAAACCCTCCATCGTCGCCGAGCAACTGCCCCGGTAATTGTGGAACGCGACATACTGCCCGAGCAATCCGCTGTCGTTGCCGAGGCCCGCCGGGAACCGCGCCGATTTCGAATTCAGCAAAATGAGATTCGTGTTCAGACACGCCGCATTCACGAACACAACCCGCGCAAAAAACTCCGTCGTCTGCTTCGTCTGCGCGTCGACGACGCGCACGCCGCGCGCCTTCCCCGTCGCCCCGTCGTGCAGAATCGACTCGGCCACCGAGTGCGGGCGCACCGTGAGTTTTCCCGTGCGCGCCGCTGCGGGCAAAGTCGAGGCGTTGGAACTGAAATACGCCCCGAACGGACACCCGCGATAGCACAGGTTGCGCGCCTGACACTGGCCACGACCGGTCGCGTAGTGCTCCGGCTTTGGCGCCGTCAGATGGGCGCAACGTCCCTGGATTACATGACGCCCGGGAAAAGCCGCCATGATTTTCCCCTGCGCCTGTTTTTCCACGTCGTTCATTTCCCACGCCGGGAGAAACTCGCCGTCGGGCAGCGTCTCAAGGCCGTCGTAGTTGCCGCTGATGCCGGCAAACTTCTCCACGTGAGAATACCACGGTGCGAGATCGTCGTAGCCGATGGGCCAGTCGGCGATCCCGTCACGCACCGCACCCTCAAAATCGAATCGGCTCCACCGCTGCGTCTGCCGCGCCCAGATCAGCGATTTCCCGCCGACCTGATAGCCGCGAATCCAGTCATACGGCTTCTCCTGCACGTAGGGATGCTCCCGGTCCTTGACGAAAAAATGCTCCGTCGCTTCGTCGAAGGCGTAGCATTTTTTCGCGATGGGATTCTCGCCCACGACGGACTGCGGCAGTTTGCCGCGATGCGGCAAGTCCCACGGATTCTTGAGGGCCGTCGGATAATCTTCGACGTGTTTCACGTCGCGTCCGCGCTCGAGCACGAGGGTGCGCAGGCCGGCTTCGCAGAGCTCTTTGGCGGCCCAGCCGCCCGAAATGCCCGAGCCGATGACAATCGCGTCGTAGGTGTGCTCCTGTGCGCCGACGGTGGTGGGGTGGTTCGCCATCGCGGGAAAGCGAAACGCACGGCGCCGGGAGTTCAAGGCTGCGTTGCCTGCCGCGCAAAAAGATCGGTAACGGCCAAAAAAAATGGGCCGAGCGAAAAACGCCGGCCCATTCATCGTTGGAACCCGACTCCCGATCAGAAGTTGAACGTCGCGCTGAGCGTCATCTTCCGCGGATTGATGTAGTAAAAACTGTTGTCGGCTTGCGCGATCGTGGAGCCAACGCCGCCGACCGTGTAGGTGCCGAAGCTCGTGATCACGAGATCCTTGGTATCGAGCAGATTTGAAATGTTGAGCTGGAAGCGCGCCCGGACGTTTTTGCCGAACCGGTGGTCGTAGCTCGCGTGCATCGTCGCCTCAAAGGTGCTCGCCGCGTAAAGGTAATCGAACGCCGCCTCGCGAATCTGCGTCGCGGTCGGCGCGGCGGTGTTGAACTTCAAACGGGCGTCGCGGCTGCCGATCTTGCGCGCGCCGCGGTGATTGCCGCCCGCGCCCACGCTCAGTCCCTTCAGCGGACCACCGGGCACGCTGTAAGTCCCGTAAAAGTTGGTGCTGTTGCGAAAGGTGCTGTTGTTCGTCGCACCCTTGGCGATTCCCTCGAGGGCATTGTTGATCGTCAGGATGTCCGCGCGGATCTGCGTCGGATTGATCACCGCGCCGGTCGGCGCGGTCAGGGCGCCCGCCGCGGTCCACGCCGCCAGATTCGCCGCCACATAGGCCTGCTGTCCCGGCCGCTGCTGGATGATCGTCGCATCGGGACGCGCGTAGTTGGCCGTGAGCCGCAAATTGGGCCACGGATTGGCGACGATCTCCGCCTCCCACCCTTGGGCTTCGATATCCTCCGTGTCGCGGTAGTTGAAATTGATCTTCGCGTCCTCGGTCGCCCCCAGATTGGTCCAGATGCGGCGGATCTCGGTGAGGTTGCCCCCGGCGATGATGCGGTCGACCTGGGACGACTCGTAGCGGGTGATCACCGCGTAGAGTTTGTTCTGCGCGAGCGAAAACTTCAGCCCAAGATCCGAGCCTTTGCCCTTGGGCGGGGTGAAGCCGGCCCCGTCGTATTTGTTTACTCCGGACGTGGGTAATCCGAAATTTTCGGAATAGTTCGCCTGCAGGCCGAGCCACGGCAGGACGTAGAGGACGCCGCCCAGATTTGAGCTCGTCACACTCACTTTCTCGTTTTGCTCGTAGCCCGGCCGGTTGGCTTTGCTCACCGGGTCAAAACCGCCGTAGACGGAGTAACCGGTGACCGGGTCGTTGGTGTATTGTTGAATGATGCGGCGCTTCAGCATGTCGCGGCGCATGCCGGCGAGAATGGAGAGGCGCTCGCCGAAGAACGTGCTGTTGGAGACGACCTGCGCGTAACCGAGGTCCTTGTGTTCTTTGCTGCCGAACCCGATGTCGGCATATTTGAACTCGGCCCCGGGAACGGAGGGCGGCTGGTTCCCGACGGCATATTTGAAGGGCTCATCCCAATACACGCGGTAGCGGACGATGTTGCGCGCATCGGTGACGAGCGGCACCGCGGGATTGTTCACCCGGCGCATGCGCCGCTGCCACATTTCGAAGCGTTCGGGACGGAAGCCGCCGATGACGCTGAAGCGCTGCTTGAGATCGAAGGCCTTGGCCCAATCAAACTTGTAGGTGGTGAGAAAGCGCACGTCCTCGACGCGGTTGTCCTGATACTGGATCTGCTGGTCGATATCGGCAAACTTCTGGCCGAACTTCGGATTGACCTGCCCGTTCGGCAGCAGGCGGTTCACGTCGATGCGGTGGTCCGTCGCGCGGCTCTCGGTGTTCTTGGCCTCGGCATCGTGGTCCATCCGGAAATAGGCCAGTTGGGCGAACCAGTCGGCACTGAAACGATGATCAAGCGAAAGGACGTGCGTGCCGAGCTGACGGATCTGATGGGCGTCGATCGGGCCAAGATTAAATTCGCGCGACGGCAGACGCGGCGAGTTTGCGATGTCGCCCCGGCCTTCCGGCTTGATGGCGAAACCCGTTCCGCGGGTGCGATACGACGTGCGCCAGTCGAGGACCCCGAGGCCGGGGGTGGCGAAAGAATAAACATGGTAGCCCGTGCCGCCAAATTGCTCGAGGCCGAAGCTGTTGGCCGCGGCGATCGTCCCGTTGGTATCGTTGGTCGTCTTGCCGTCCCAATAGGAGGCATTGTCCGCGTAGGTTGTCTGGTAGATCAGCGCGCGCGTTTCGAGCGACTCATGCTCGGCGCGAAGCTGCGTGTTCGGGCCCACTTTGTAGGAGGCGGCGAGATGGACACCCTCGCGGTTCTCGTAGACGCCCTCGCGCCAGCTCTGGTTGCGCTGCACCAGCCCGTTCGCCCGGACGGCAAAGGTGTCGTTGCCCCACTGGGAATCGAGCGTACTGCGCCAACCGCCTTCACTGTCCGCCTGGAACCGCGCCTCGTGGCGCTTCTGGCCGAAACGGGCCTGCTTCGTGAAGTTGGTCGAAACCCCGCCGAGCGCCGCATCCCCGAAGAGCAGCGAATTGGGCCCCCGCGCGAATTCAAAACGCTCGGTGTTGTAACCGTCCGAATTGGCGTAAAACAAAAAATAGTTGCGCGTCGGATAGTTGCCCGAGCCCCCGGTGTTGCGGAAATTGAACGAAAACGTGCCGAACGGCGTTTCGTTTTGCCGCTCGTTGCCGGGCATCACGCTGATCGCCCAGTTCGACGCGGCCTCCAGACTGTTGATGTTGAGATCGTCCATGAACTCGCGGGTCATGACCGAGATTGAGGCCGGCGTGAGGCGCAGGGGCGTCTCCGCCCGGCCGCCCGCGAGCGAACTGCCCGCCACATAGCCGGTATCTTTGGCGGTGCTTACCTCAAAGGGATTAAGCAAAACGGTTTCAGCTGTGGCGGAGCTGGGCGCCGGTGCCGTCTGGGCACCCATTTTCAAAGCGGCACAAACAAGTGCGAGGCCGTGAGCAAACCGACGGCAAGGTGCCGCCCAACGAAGAGACGATGACATAGGGAACGGGGTTGAGGGTAAGGAACAAGGAGGGAGCCCTGTCGGCCCGAGCGAGGATGGTCATACGCCAAAAAGCAAGTCCTGCCCTGACGCAGGGGCTTTGGTGTTGAGCTCATTTTTTTCGGAGAAGGAGAAGGCCGGCGGCGGTACGGGAGTGGAGGCGCTTCTTGATGTGGGGGAGGGAGAGGTGCGGGAAGTGATCCGGCAGGAGGGCGAGGAGGGCGCTGCGCACCAGACCGAGATTGGCGAGGATGTCGAACCACTCCCGCTCCGCCTCGGTGGCCACCAGCACGGTCGCGGCTGTGCCGCCCTCCGGCGTTTCATTTTCCAGGGTCGGCGG
>CAJAYO010000283.1 GCA_903948415.1 uncultured Opitutia bacterium
AATCCGTTCGCACGATGCGGACATCATTTTGTTGCAGGAGGTCGAGCACGCGCTGGCGGGCGGCGCGCAGGTCCAGCCGCCGCCCAACTACACGCGCCTCCAGGCCGGGCTCGCCGGCTACGACAGCTGGTTCTCCTACCCGAAAGCCGATCCGCGCGAGCTGCCCTTCGGCGTCGGCCTCGCGATTTTTTCGCGGACGCCGCTGCGCGACCGGATGCGGCTCGACCTGCCGTCGCCGCCGATCGCGTTCGAGTTTTTTGGGAAGAAATCGACCCCCACCGACCGGGTGCTTATCGGCGCGACGACGAGCGTGGCGGGGCACGAGGTGCGGTTGCTCAATGTGCATCTGCTGGCCTTTTTCATGCTCGGTTCGAGCAGTTCGGTGCATTCCGGGCAGCGCGACCTCATCGCCGGGCAGCTCGCCGCCGCGCGCGGGCCGACGATTCTCACCGGCGATTTCAACGTCAGCAAACACGAGGGCTTGGTGGCCCAGTTTGCGGAAAAAGGCTTTTCCACGGTGCAGCAGACGGAGATCACGTGGCGCCGCCGGCCGTTTGTGCTCGACCACATTTTCTACAACGCCCCGTTGCGCCCGGTCGCGCACCGCGTCGTGCCCACGCCGGCCAGCGACCACCACGCCCTGGTGGCGGATTTTGAGTTGGCCTGAGCCGGGTGGCCGGCCGGGACCGGGGGCGGGGCGCGGCCCAAGCGCGGTCCGGGGCCGCCTTACTTGGCGCGCCGGACGCGCTCTTTTTCCGTCTCGCGCTCTTCGTCGAGGCGCGCCCGCTCGCTCGCGAGCTGCTTTTTGATCTTGTCGACTTCTTCGGCATTCTGCGCCGCCCAGGCGTCGTCGAGCTGTTTCTTCAGGAAGATTTCCCGTTCGGCCAGCTTGCCCTTGAACACGCGGTCGATCTCCGCGAGCCGGCCTTTTTGCGCGGCCGTGAGCGGTTTGCCGGCCGTCGGGTCGGATTGGGTGAGACGCTCCATCGCAAGGTCGTAGGCGCTTTTCATGAGAAATCCAACCTGCCCGGGGAACTTGCGGAAGACACGGAAAATTTTCGGGCCAGGGACTTGGGGCGCGCCGGCCGGTGGGGCCCTAACCGAACTTTACCCCGAACAACAGGGTCGCCGCGACGACCGCGAAGGGCGGCCACCAGCCGCCGCGTGCACGTTGCCAGTTGTTCGCATAGCCGGCGACGAGCGTCGCCATGAGGAGCGCCAGCGCGACGGGGCCGACCCACTCGGCGGCAAACCGCGCGGGCAAGAAGGCCCCCGGCAGCCGCACGCCCAGCCGCACCCCTTCCTCGATCAGCCACAGCACGAGCGCCGCCGCGTGGTTGCAGAGCACGACGCCCGGGCCGAAGCCGACGAGGCCGCACAGCAACGACGCAAATCCGCCGAGCGTCGCCAACATCGCGGCCGGAATGAGCACGAGATTTGCCGCGAGCGCGCCGGGCGTGAGCAGCCGGAAAAACTGCACGCCGGTTAGCAGGCTGACGAGCGTCGTCGCCACGCCGATGGCCAGGGCGGTCGCCGTCCCCTGCCACGCGCCGCCCACCGCCCGCTGCCACCACGACCAGGTCAGTCGCGGCAGATCGCGCCACGGTTTCCAACGCTCGAGCCAGGCTTCGCCCAGCGGCAGGCCGAGCACGAGGAGCGCGGCCACGATCGTATAGCTCATCAGGAAACTCGCGCTGAAGAGCTGCAGCGGCGCCACCAGCAGCACGACGAGGGCGGAGGCGACGAGGGCCGCGAGCGGATTCGCCGGCCGGTGGAGCACAAACGCCGCCTGTAAAAACACGGCCATGACGAACGAACGCACCGCCGACGGCGACGCCCCGGTGATGTCGACGAACAGCCACAGCAGGACGACGCCGGCGACAAAGCGCACCCAGGCCGGCAGCCGCACGAGCAAGAGGATGGCCTGCAGCGCCGTCGCGATCACCCCGATGTTCAGGCCGCTGATCGCAAAGAGGTGCATCGTGCCGCTCTGCATGAACAGGGCGTGCTGTTCGTCGCTCAGTTCGTGGGTTTCGCCGAGCATCATGGCGCGCAACAATCCGGCCAGCGCCGGCCGCTTCTCGGCGATGCCGTGGCCCAGGATCGCTTTGAAGCGGGCCGCCGCGCGGTCGCAGAACTGATAATACGCCGACGCCGCCTGCTCGGTCGCGACCACCTGCCCGCGCTTCAGGCGGAAGTTCATGCCCGCGCCCGCGAGGTAACCGTCGAAGGAGTCCGGCGGGGGATTCCGCGGGAGCGTCTCAAGCACGCCGACCGCCGTCACCACGGCACTGCGCACGGGCGGGGGCTCGGTTTTTTTCAGCCCGACGGAAAAATAGAGCCGCTGACCGACGAGGTCGCGCAGGTGCGGTTCGGCGCGCACGACGGTGGCGAGCCCGCTCGCGCGCCGGGGATCTTTGGCGGCAAACACGCGGTCGACCTGCAGCGCCAGCCGGGCCTCGCGCGGGGGCAGCGTTTCCCACGCGGGCAACCGGGCGCGGTGGAGCGCGTAACTCGCGTGGCCGGCCAAAAACAGCGCGACCGCGAGCGCCGGCGCCCACCCACGGGGCGGCCGCCGGCCCAGGGTTGTCGCGGCGGCGGCGAGGGCCGCGACGAGGGCACCGCCGAGGAGCCAGCCGACCGGGGCGAACACCGCGATCTTGCCCACGGCGAGCCCGGCCATCAGCGGCAGCACCAGCCAGAGCAACGGCGCCCGGTGTCCGAGACTGCGACGGGTCATGCGCTCTGGGTTATCCGCTCGTTTTTCGCGAATCGACGCTAAACTGAAATGCCTTTTCATTCGCGCCGATTCGCGGAGATTGGGCGGTGAAAATGTCCGCCGACGACCAACCCGATCTTTTTGCCGCCGAGTCCCCGCCGCCCGCGGGCCCCGCCGGGGAAAAGCGTGCGTCGGGTCACCAGCCGCTCGCCGCCCGGATGCGGCCGCGCAGCCTCGCCGAAGTCGTCGGGCAGGAGCATATCCTCAAGGCGGGCAGCCTGCTCCCGCGGCTGGTGGCGCAAAACCGGTTCGGTTCGCTTCTGTTTTACGGACCGCCGGGCTGCGGCAAGACGAGCATCGCGGAGGCGATTGCCCGCGAAACGCAGAGCCGTTTCGTGCGCATCAACGCCGTGATGTCCAATGTCGCCGAGCTGCGCGAAATCCTCGCGGCCGCGCGCCGGCGGCCCGAAGCCGCGACGATCCTGTTCATCGACGAACTGCACCGCTTCAACAAATCGCAGCAGGACCTGCTCCTGCCGGACGTCGAGGAGGGGAATGTGCGGCTGATCGGCGCGACGACGCACAACCCGGGGTTTTACGTCAACCCGCCGCTGCTCTCGCGCAGCCATCTTTTCCGCCTTGAGCCGCTGGCGACCGCGGCGATCGCCGGCGTGTTGAAGCAGGCGCTGGCCGACGTGGAGCGCGGCCTCGGGGCGCGGCGCGCGACCGCCGAGGAAAAAATTTTGGCGGACCTCGCCGTGCTCTGCGACGGCGACCTGCGCCGGGCGTTGAACGCGCTCGAGGTGCTGGTGCTGGGCCTCGACGAAGGCGCGCCGATCACGGCGGCGGAGCTGGAGGTGTTCGCGCGCGAGCGGCGCATCCGTTACGATGCCGACGAGGACGAGCACTACGATACGATCTCGGCGTTCATCAAGAGCTGCCGGGGGAGCGACCCGGATGCGGCGATGTATTGGCTGGCGAAGATGCTGGCGGGCGGGGAAGACCCCCGGTTCATCGCGCGCCGGCTCGTGATCCTGGCGAGCGAAGACGTGGGGCTCGCGGACCCGCAGGCGCTGCCGCTGACGGTGGCGGCGCATCATGCGTGCGACTTTATCGGACTACCCGAGGCCGAGCTCACGCTGGCGCATGCGACGCTGTACATCGCGACGGCGCCGAAGAGCAATTCCGCGACGCTGGCGTTGGGCGAGGCCCACCGCGTGTTGAAGGAGCAGCCGGTGCAACCGGTGCCGCTGCCGTTGCGCGACAAGAGCGGCAAGGCGAGCAAGGAGAACGGCCACGGCAAGGGCTACCGCTACTCCCACGACTATCCGGAGAACATCTCGGGGCAGGATTTTCTCGAAAAGCCGCTCGCGCTCTACACGCCGAAGACGGCGGGCTGGGAAGCCAAGATCGCCGACCGGTTGGCGCGGTGGCAGGCGCTGAAGGCGCAGCAACGCGGGGCGCCATAGGCGCGGACCGCCGGCGGCGAAGCGGCGGTAAAAACCGCGCGGGGCCGGCTCGCGGCTTGCGCGGGCGGTCCCGGGGTTTACCGTGGGGCGATGAAATCCAAATCGTGGGTGGCCGTGGGTGTGGTGTTGGCCTGGGTCGGGTCGGGCTGGGCCCAGCCCGCCGTGACGACCGAGACGAAGAAGGGCGAGCCGAAGGCGGTTCCGGCCGCGGCGGCAAAAAAGGACGACAAGAAGAAAAAAGAGGAAGCGCCGGGGAAAATCGAGGGGATGGAAATCGGGCGGGGCGACGGGTTTCTCGGGATTCAGCTGGTGAACGGGGCCTTTAAGCTGACGGCGTACAACGCGAAGAAGAAGCCGGTGGCGGCGGATTTCACCCGGGTGGGGCTGCGGTGGCAGCCGGCGAACCAGAAGGGCCCGGAGCGCACGATGCTGGTGCCGGGCGGGGGCCCCGGCGCGTTTACCTCGGAAAAAATCGTCAAGCCGCCGCTGCGCTTCCGATTGTTTATCACGCTCATCAAGGGCGACGGCGACGATGCGCCCGTGGAGAACCTGACCGTGGAGTTTCAGGGTTAGGCGGCGGGGCGGGAGGGCCGGGGATCGGCGGCGGGAAGCGGGGCCGAAAAAAAGCGGATTTTTGATTGGCGATTGCCAAGGCGCTCGGGTTCGCTGGTCAGTTCCGAACTTTGAACCATCCATGAGTCTCGCCGCTCCCACTGTCCGTGTCCTCTCCGGCGCCGCTTTTCGCGTCGCGGTGGTCGCCGCGCGCTACAACGAGGAACTCGCCGACGGACTGCTCGCCCGCGTGCTGGCCGGCCTCCGGGCGGCGGGGGTGAAGGAGAAGAACCTCACCGTGGCCCGCGTGCCGGGGTCGCACGAGGTGCCGGTGGCGGCGGCGTTGCTGGCGGCCAAGACCGGGGCGGACGTCGTGGTGGGGCTCGGGGTCCTGATCGGCGGCGACACCAATCACCACGAGATGGTCGGGCAGAGTGTCTCGCAGGCGTTGCAGACGCTGGCGTTGGCGAGCGGCACGCCGATCATCAACGGCGTGATCGTGGTCGACACGCCGGCGCAGGCGCGCGCGCGGTGTGTGGGCAAGATCGACCGGGGTGCGGAGTTTGCGCAGGCGGCGTTGGAGATGGCGGCGTTGAAACGGAAATTTTCCCCATGAGCAGCAACAAAGCCCTGTTTGCCCAGCGCCGTGACGGCCGGGTGGTCGCCCTGCAATTTCTCTACGCGTGGAGCATGAACACGCCCGCAAATCTGGCGAACGACCTCGTGACGTTTTTTGAGAACTGCGAGCAGCCGCGGGAGCACTACGCGTTTGGCGAGGAGCTGATCCATGGGGTGATCGAGAACATCGCGGACATCGATTCGCGCATCAAGGGGCTGGCGCACAACTGGGAGTTCGAGCGCATCGCGAAGATCGATCTGGCGATTTTGCGGCTCGCGATCTTCGAAATGGTGTACCGGAAGGACATCCCGCCGGTGGTCTCGATCAACGAGGCGATCGATCTCTCCAAGCAGTTTTCCAACATCGATGCGAAGCGTTTCATCAACGGCATCCTCGACCGGTTGAAGGACCAGCTGGGGCGCGACGCGCGCAAGGCGGAGTAATTTCTGGCCCACGGAGCACGCGGATGACCCCGGATCGATTCCCCCCGTCATCCGGGCCCGGCGAAGTGAGCCGCCGTTAATTTTCCCGATGTTCGGTCTATTCAAAAAATTCAAAGACGGGTTCGCGAAGACGGTTTCGGCGATCGCGGCGAAGACCGCCGCGATTTTCGGGGCGAAGCCCATCGATGCGTCGTCGCTCGAGACGCTGGAGGAGGCGCTCTACACGGCGGACTTTGGGGTGGAGACGACCGAGGAAATCCTCACGGAGATCAAGGCGGCGTACAAGAAGGACAAGACCCTGCACGGCCAGGAAGCGGCGAAGATCGGCGCGGCGGTGTTGAAGCGCGTGTTGGCGGGCGCGGAGGGGACGTTGGAGGTGACGACGAAGACGGCGAATCCGGTCGTGATCGCGATGATCGGGGTCAACGGTTCGGGCAAAACGACGACGTCGGCGAAGCTGGCGTGGAAACTGAAGGAGGACGGGAAGTCGGTCACGCTCGCGGCGTGCGACACGTTC
>CAJAYO010000284.1 GCA_903948415.1 uncultured Opitutia bacterium
CGCACCCAATCGGCCATTGCCCAAGGGCAGCGCCTCCTCCCATTCGCGGGCCGGCGACTTGTACCAAAGGGTGTTCGAGCCCTCTTTCGCGGGCGTCTGGGCGCGGGCAGAGATGCCCGTGAGCGTGCACGCGAGCAGGGCAAGAAAGACCAGGCGCGTCAGTGGGGGATGATGTCTCATGGGAGCGGTCGGGAAAAAGGTGCGGTCTGACGACCGGCGGCGTGGAGCAGCCAGTCGGTCGGGTGGGCGCGCCACGCCTGGACCACCGCGATGGGGCGTTGGCCTGACGGCGCCTGCACGCGCCGCCGGTTTCCGGCGATAATCTCGACCGCTGCGGCGGCGCGGGCCGGCCGGGTGAACGCCGTGAAGTGGACAGGCGTGGTTCTCCCGGCTCTGCCGCGGGCTGCGTATCCAGATCTTGAGCCGCAAGCGCCAGTGGGGGTGCCGGCGGCGCTTCCCGGCGCGATGAAGCCGTCGCCCTTGGCGGTGTTCACGCGAAACTCCCCGCGCACATCGACCTCTTCCGAAGCGGGTTTCGCGGCATTTTGGGCGACGGGCCCGGGCCACCCAGGAGGGACGCGAGCACCAGAAATATTCGAGCAACGTTTTCGGTTTTCATCGGGGTCGTGGTTGAGGCGGCAAACAAACCGGGGCCGGAGAAAGCAGGGAGAGCGAGGCACGTTGGGTCACGCGGTCGCGGACGCGACCACGCCGTCTTTGAAACCGTTCAATTCGGTCGGACAGCTCCGCTGTGGCGCGAGGCCAGCGAATTGACGAAGGGCTCGGAGGCGAAACAGCCGGCGCGGCGACTAGACGCCCCAGCCGGGGCGGTAGGCGTAGCCGGGGCCGGCGAAGACATCGCAATCCGGGCGGTTGGGAAAACGGCCGGCGGCGGCGTCCCACTCGAGGCGGGCTTGGGTGCGTTGCGCGGCGACACCGAGCAACACGACCTCGGTGAGGCCGGCGGCGTAGTCGAAGTTGGAGCCGCACGTGGGGCCACCGCGGATGGCGGCCGTCCATTCGGTGAACGGCCCGCCCATGACGCGCGGGAGGGATTTCGGCGGCAGCGCGCCGGCCATCGCCTGCATGCGTTCCTCGGGCAGGAGGCGGCACGAGCCGCTGTGGGAGGTGACGCTCATGATGCCCTTGGTCCCGTAGAAGAGGCTGCCGCCGCTCTCGGCGAGTTTGAAGCCGGGGACCGGCAACGGCGGTTTCATCGTGCCGTCGAACCACTTCATTTCCACAGGTCCCCGCCCGCCGCGCGCCGGGAATTTCCACGTCACCGCCGTCGAGGCCGGAAATGTTTTCGGATACTGCTTGGTCGTCGCGGCCTCCACGCTCGTGGGCGAACCCAGATCGAGCGCGTAGAACGGCGCGTCGAGCTGGTGGCAGCCCATGTCCCCCAGAGAGCCGGTGCCGTAGTCGGTGAATCCGCGCCAGAAGGACGGCACGAGTTCGGGGCGGTAGGGACGCGGCGGCGCCACGCCGAGCCAGAGATCCCAGTCCAACGTCGCGGGCACAGGCGTCTCCTGGGGATTGGCGTCGGGATCAAACTCAGCGGGGTAAAACCACGGCGTGCGCGGGCGGTCCGTCCACGTGTGCACGGTGTGGACGTCGCCGATCAGCCCGGCCTGCACCCACTCGCGCGCGAGGCGGATGCCCTCGGCCGCGCGGCCCTGGTTGCCCATTTGGGTCACGACGCCCGCGGCTTTCGCGGCGGCATGGAGGCGCCGCACCTCGGTGAGGCAACGGCACATCGGCTTCTCGACGTAGACGTGCTTCTTCGCGGCGATCGCGGCCATCGCGATCGGGAAGTGCATGTGGTCTGGAGTCGCAATCGCCACGGCGTCGATCTGGTCCGCCATCTGCTCGAACATCACGCGGAAATCCTTGAACCATTTGGCGTCTTTCAGCCGATCCGTGTCGGGCCCCGCCTTCTTGCCGCCGGCGATTCCGGCGCGACTGCGTTTTTCGTCCACATCGCACAGGGCGACGAATTGTTCGGCGGCGAGGCCCGCGAGGGCGGCACCGCCGCGGCCCCCTACCCCGACTTGGGCGATGCGCAGGCGTTCGTTGGGCGACCGCGTGCCTTGGCCGCGCAGGCCGTGCGGCAAAATCAGGACAGAGCCGAAAGCGGCACTGCTCGCCAGAAACTGGCGACGCGTTGACGGAGCGGACGGAGACGATTGCGCGGCGGAAGACGGGGGTAAGTTTAAGCTCATGAGCAAGGGATGACGTTTTTCGGGGAGGCTAAGGTGCGGTGCGACGCGCCAGGATCTCCTGCATCCAACGGCGGGTGGCAACTGTCGACGGACGGTCTTCGAGATACTCGACGTCGACGTGCACGTGGGCGCCGAGGTTAGCCGGGGCGGCGAACCACGGTCGCCCCTGCAGCCGGGCGGCGCGTTCATCCCAACCGAGGCCGACTTTGTTCCAGCCGGCGCCGTCGGCGGGTTTCCACGGCCGGCCGGGATTCGTGCCGACGAACGCGAACCACAACGACGCGATCCGGTCGTCGCGTAGCGCGAGGTAGTTGGCGGCGTATTCGCCGCGGGAGAAGCCGACGAAGAAAACTGCGCGCGCGTCGCCGCCGAATTGCTCGCACACGGCGCGCACCGCCGCGACGCAGTAGTCGGCGGTTTTTTCGATGTTCCCCCACCCGTCGATCTGCTCGCGCTGTCCGTCCACGCTGATGAACGGCAGATTGAGGGTGATGAATTTTTCGCCGCGCGCCAAACCGTAGGCCATGGTGCCCTGATCGGTGTAGCCGGTGGAGTGGCAGAACTTGTGGTAGAAAATGTTGCCGGTGTATTCGACGATGACCGGATATTTGCCGCCGGGCTGCCATTCGCGGGGCAGGCTCAGCACGTGCGTGACGCGCGTTTTTTCCCAACCCGGCAACTGCTGCGACACGCGCCGCCCGGGACCAGGCGATTCGCGGGTGACGTCGGGCACGAGCACGCGGCGCGAGATGTCGGGCGGCCCGGCCGGCGCCTCCCCCGTCGCGCGAAAACTCCGCACGCGGAGCGAGGGCGTGATGCGACTGTCGCCGACGACGAGTTCCAGCCAGCGGATCGCGGCCGGATTCGTCGCCGGGGTGTAGACATCTTTGCCGGGATAGCGGGTGTGCAGGTCGATCGTGAACGTGCCGCGTTGTCCGGGGGCGAGCGTCTCGCGCCCAGCCGTGGGCCCGCCGTCGGGCGTGAACGTGCTCACGCCGCCCCAGCCGTGGCCCGATCGCGCCCAAAAGGTGAAGCGCAAGGGCTTGTCGCCGGTGTTTTCGATGTCGGCTGTAACGAAGCGAAAACGCGAAAGGTCCTGCGATTTCTCCGGCAGGGGCAAGACCACGCCACTGTCGAAGGCGGGCACGGTGCCCTTGATCTCCAAGGCACCATCCGCGACGGCAACGGTGGCGGC
>CAJAYO010000285.1 GCA_903948415.1 uncultured Opitutia bacterium
CCAATCCGGATGCGGTCGCTGTGCCGCCGCCGGCCACCGCGCTCGGCGCGAGCAACGCAGCGGCCGGGGGCTCCGCGCCCGCCTCGCTCGCGTCGGCGGGGTGGGCGCTGTCGGGGGGGTTGGGCGGTGGATCGGTTTTGGCCGCGCTGCTGCTCTGGCTGTTTTGGCGGAAGAAAACGTTGGTGGTGGCGAAAACCAGCACGGCGGCCGAGCGGGTGGCGGATGCGGCGAGCGGCCTGCCCTCGGTGGTCGAGATGGCGGAGTGGAACCACGCCCGCGTGCGCGCGATAATCGGCGTGCTGGCGGAGAGCGAGGGATATCAAGTGGCGGGGCGGGCCGGCGGCGCGGAGGGCGATCTGGGGCTGACGCGGGCCGGGGAGGAGGGACGCACCAGCGTGATCGTCACGTGTGCGCCCGCGTCCGCGGGGCCGGTGTCCGCGAAGCGGTTGCGCGAACTCTTCGGGACGATCACGATCGAGGGGGTGGGAACGGGCTGGTATGTCGGGCTCGCGGGATTTTCGCCGGAGGCGCGGGAGTATGCGCAGACCCGCAGGCTGGTGCTGATCAGCGGGGACGGCCTGCGCGAACAACTGCGCGTGCTGACGGACCGCGATCTCGCGCGGGCCTTGTCGCGCGGGAAATAGTCGGCAATCGACCCGGTCGGGTCGGCCGGACCCGGACAAAAAGCTGGCCTGCGGGCGCGCGATGCGTTGGACATCGGGGGTGAAATTCGCGCCCCTTGGTCCGCCGGCTCTGCGCGGCTCGTTTTGGTTTTTCGTGTTTCTGGGCTTTCTGGCGGACGGACGTGCGCAAACGCTGCCGCCTGCCGAGGTCGCTCGGGTGTATGCGCAGGCCGCGGAGGCCGCGCGGGACATCCTGCCGCAGGCGGTGATCGCGATTGTCGACCGCGACGGCCGGGCGCTGTTGGTGCGCCGCGCCGACGGCAGCGGAACGGTGTCGGCCGCGGAGCGCGCCATCGCGGTGTCGAAGGCGGGCACCGGGGTGTTCCTGAGCAGCAACCAGCAGGCGTTTTCGTCCCGCACCGCCGGGTTCATCATCCAGCAGAACTTTCCCCCGCGCGTGCTCAACCGCCCGCCGGGGCCGCTGGTCGGCGTGGGCTTCTCCAACCTCGCGTTTTCCGACGTCAATTATTTCCGCGAAACCGACGGTCGGCGGATTCCGGGGTCGCGTCTCTACGGCTCGCCGGGCGGCGTGCCGCTTTACCTCGAGGGAAAGCTTGTGGCAGGGGTGGGCGTGACCGGCGACGGCACCGAGCAGGAGGACGCCAGCATTGTGGGCGAAGATGTGGACGAGATCATCGCGTTGTCGGGCCAGACGGGATACGCGCCGGCGGACGCAATCCGCGGCACCCATGTTTTTCTCGACGGCATCCGTGTGCCCTACGTCAACAGCGCAGCGCGGCGGCCGAACCCCGGGCTCGCGGGGCCGGCCGTGACCGGCCCGGAAGTGCCGGCGGTGGTCTGGCCCACGGCGGTGCTCGGCGGGGTGGCGGGCGAGGTGCGGTCGGCGCTGCGCGGCGATCCCGTCCCGGGCACGATTGACGGACAGGCGCGGTTGAGCGCGGCCGAAGTGCGCCAGATTCTCGGCAACGCCGCGGCGCGCACGCTGGTCACGCGGGCGGGGATCCGGCTGCCCGCGGGCGTGCCGATGCAGGTGTTCATCACGGTCGTGAACAATCCGAACCAACCGGGCCAGGCGCCGGCCGTGCTCGGTACGTTCCGCACGCCCGACGCGACGGTTTTTTCATGGGATGTCGCCGCGCAGAAAGCGCGAACCGCGCTCTTTTTCTCCAGCAACACCCGCGCCTACTCGGCGCGCACCGTGGGGTTTCTGGCGCAGTCGAATTATCCGCCCGGGCTGCAGAATCAGGCGCCGGGACCGTTCAACGGCTTGCAGGAACGTTTCTCCCTCCCCGTGCTCGTCGGTCCGACGGCCGGAGCCATGAACGGCAACCTGCCCAACGGCATCACGATTTTCCCGGGCGGGTTCCCGCTCTACCGCAATGGGGTTCTGATCGGCGCGATCGGCGTGTCGGGCGACGGCATCGAACAGGACGACCTGGTCGCGGCGGCCGGCACCGTGGGATTTCAGCCGGACATCGCGATCCGCGCCGACACGTTCACGTATCTCGGCGCGCGCCTGCCCTACGCGAAATTTCCGCGTGATTCCGAAGCGCGGCCGGCGGGCGAGGCGGTGGCGGGTTTCGCGGCGGGCGGCCCGACCGAGGCGCCGGGTGATTTTCTCAATCTGTCCGCCCGCGGCTACAGCGGACCGGACGGCCCGCTGATTCTCGGATTTGTGACGGACAGCGCCGGGCCGGCTGCGCTGTTGTTGCGCGGCATCGGGCCCGGGCTGGCCCAATTTTCCGTCGCCCACGCGTTGACCGCGCCCTCGCTCGTGCTGCGCAACAGCGCGGGCGTGGCCGTGGCGGAAAACGCGGCGTGGGCGCGGGCGGCGA
>CAJAYO010000286.1 GCA_903948415.1 uncultured Opitutia bacterium
ACCTGCGACGAGCTCACGAAGAAATTTCCCGGGACAAAGTTTGTGTTCATCAACGCGGGCATCGGCTCGCTCGGCTCGGTGCCGCACGCCTTTCGCCTGGAACGCGACGTGTTGGCGCACGGGCCGGTTGATCTCCTGTTCCTCGAGGCGGCGGTGAACGACACGTCGAACACCACCGACCCCGCGCACATGCTCCGCGGCATTGAGGGCGTGGTGCGCCACGTGCGCACCGCGAGCCCGTTAACCGACATCGTTCAACTTCACTTTGTCATGCCCGAGCACATGGCCGACTACAACGGCGGCAAGGTGCCCGCGTCGATCGCGCAGCACGAGAGAGTCGCCGTCGCCTATGGCAACCCGTCGCTGAATCTCTCGCGCGAAGTCACCGACCGGATCAACGCCGGCGAGTTTTCGTGGGACCAGGATTTTAAGAATCTCCATCCGTCGCCCTTTGGTCACCAACTCTACGCGAACAGTGTCGCGCGCCTGCTGAACGCCGCATTCGCACGGCCCCTGGCCGCGGCCGAAAAACCTCACCCGCTACCGCCGCCGATTGATCCCACGAGTTATTTTCGCGGACGTTTCGGCGACATCCGCGACGCGCGAAATATCCGGGGCTTCACGCTGGAGAAGCGATGGAGGCCGGCGGACAAAAAGGGCACGCGCGCGGGATTTGTGGATGTGCCGGCGCTCGTCGGCACCGAGCCGGGCGCGGAATTTGAATTCACTTTCGAGGGCACGGGCTGCGGTCTCTTCATCACCGCCGGGCCGGATGCGGGGCGTCTGGAATTCAGCGTCGACGGCGCGCCGTATCGGTCGATCGAAACCTACACCCGTTGGAGCAATTCGCTCCACTTGCCATGGGCGGTGATACTCGACGACCATTTGCCCCCCGGCCACCACGTCGCGAAAGTGCGGATTGCCCTCGGCCACGATGCCAAGGCCAACGGCACCGCACTGCGCGTGTTCCATCTCCTCCTCAACTGATCGATGAAAACCCTCTCCCTCCTCCTTTGCCTCGTCTTGTGGCCGGCCGCGGCTTTTTCCGCCGCCGCCGCGTCGCTCCGGCCGGACGACGGAATTCTTTTCTACGGCAACGCCATGGTCGAGCGCCTGCTCGAGTCCGGCGATCTCGAGGCGCGCCTGCAGCTCGCGCAGCCCGATAAAAAACTGCGCATTCGCAGTCTCGCGTGGACCGGCGACGAAGTCGGCTATCGCCTGCGCCCCGAAGGCTACGGCGAACACCTCAAGACCTTGCTCGCCGCCTGGCCCGCCCAGGTGGTCGTCCTGGGCTACGGCCTGAACGAGTCCTTCGCCGGGGCCCCGGGCCTCGCGGCGTTTCGCTCCCAATATCAGGTCTATCTCCGCGAAATCTCGCGCCTCCACCCGGGGGCGAAAGTGGTCCTCCTCGCGCCGATTGCCGTCGAGGAGCGCAGCGCCGCGAATGCCGCCGAGCGCAACCGCGACGTCGCGCTCTACACGCAGGCGATCGCCGAACTCGCCCGCGAACACCGCGCCACCTTCATCGATCTCTTTGCCGCCAGCCGCGACGCCTACGCCCGCGCCACCGGGCCGCTCACCACGCAGGGCATCCATCTCAACGCCGCCGGCACGCGCGCCATCAGCGATACCCTTGCCCGCTCGCTCCTCGGCGATGCCGCCCCCGGCGCGATCGAATCGCCCCGGCTCGCCGACGTCGCCCGCGCGGCCGCAGTGAAACACAGCTATGTGGCCGAGCTCGTGCGCCCCAAGAACGGCGCGCTCTACTACGGGGTCCGCAAACGGCCCGAGGAAAACGCCGCCGAGCTCCCGCGCTATCACCAACTCGTCGCGCAGGCCGACGCCATCGTGCACGACCTCGCCGCTCACCCGGCGAAACGTTTTGCCGACTACCCCGCGCCGTCGTTGCCGCCGCTGCCCGAGGGCAAGACGACCACGTATCGGTTTCCCGGAGGCACCGTCCGCTCGCCGGCCGACCTGCTGCAGGAGTTGACCGTGGCCGACGGCTACGCGGTGAACCTCTTCGCCTCCGAGGAGCAGTTTCCCGAGCTGCGCAATCCCGTGCAATTGAGCTTCGACGCCCGCGGCCGCCTCTGGGTCGTCACGATGCCGTCGTTTCCCCACACGATTCCCGGCGAGCCGCCGCGCGACAAAATCCTCGTCCTCGAGGACACCGACCGCGACGGCAAGGCGGACAAGTCCACGGTCTTCGCCGACGGTTTCGACGCGCTCGACGGCGTCGCGTTTCACGAGCGCGGCGTGATCGTCTCCGCGCAGCCTCGGCTGCTGGTCTTGAACGACACCGATGGCGACGGCCGCGCCGACACCCGCACCGAACTTTTGCGCGGCATCGACGTCACCGATTCGCACCACGGCGGCATGGTGACCAGCGACCCGCTCGGCCATCTCCTGTTTTCGGACGGCGTCTTTCACCGCTCGCAGTTTGAAACGCCCTTCGGCGTCGTGCGCGGCCTCGACGCCTCGACCTATCGCCTCAATCCCGCGACCGGCCGCATCACCACCGAGTGGCAAAGCCTGACCCCGAATCCGTGGAAGATCTCGTTCGACCGCTACGGCAATATCTTTCAGCGCTACGGCGGCGGGCACGTGCTCGAGGGCGTTCCGCTGACGTGGACGCCCCTCGGCGTCTACCACCCCTACGGCAACGCCACGGTGCTCAACTATGCGAAGGGCTCGGCCCTCAGCGTGATCTCGAGCCCGAACTTCCCCGACGCGTTGCAGCAGGGCATCGCCTCCGCCTCGCTCCTCGGCAGCTACATCGTGTCGCTCTCCGCCGTGAGCGCCGACGCCGGCCCCCTTGTCGCCGCCAATCGCCTCGACGTGCTCAGCTCCAAAAACAGCACGTTTCGCCCCGTTGACGTGGAGTTCGGCTTCGACGGCGCGCTTTACGTTTCCGACTTCTCCAGCCTCATCATCGGCCACGCGCAGCACGCCATGCGCGATCCCCAGTGGAATCACGTGCGCGGCCGTATCTGGCGCGTCGTGCACACCGGAAAACCCGTCGTGAAAGACTGGCCGAAAATCGAGGGCGCGCCGGCCGCCGGGTTGCTGGCGTTGCTGGCCCACCCGCAAAACATCGTCCGCCACCACGCCCGCATTGAGCTCCGCAAACTCGGGGCCGGCGTCGCGCCCGCCGTCGAAGCGTGGGTGGCGGCGCAGCCCCGCACGCAACCGTCGTTCGATCAAGCCCACCTCGAGGCGTCCTGGGTGCTCGCCGCCACCGGGTCGGTCCGCCCGGCGTGGATTTCCCACCTCGCCCGCTCCGCCGATCCGCTCATGCGGGCGGCCGCGGCCCAACTCGTCCGGCTGACCGCCGACCACCTGCCCGACGCCGTCGCCCGTCTCACCCAAGCCGCCGCCGATCCGCACCCCCGCGTGCGCATGGCCGCGATCAACGCCGTCGCCCATCTTCGCCCCACGCGTCCGGAATTCGCCGCGGTCGTCGCCCACCTCCACCCGACGGAACCCGCCGTGCAGCAGATGCTCACCGATCTCCGCGCCGGCACCAAACCCCTCAAAGGCCGCTCGGTGCCCGTCCTTGAGGTCTCGCCCGCCACGCGCGTCAACCACTGGCTGACCCTCAGCACCACGACTGCCACCGAGCCCGCCCCGGCCGGAAAAAACGCCGCGAAGCAGAAGGGCAAGGCTCCGGCCTCCACGGGCGGAACGTATCGGACCTTTGTTGACGTGGCCGCACCCCAGACCGCGGTGCTCAGTGTCAAACACGGCTACCTCGACATCTCGGCCAACGGCGTCCAGCTCGCCTCGGCCGACAGCACCTACAGCACGGAGCAGCAAGTCACCTTCGACCTCGTGCCCGGCCTGAACCCCATCGAGATCACCTATCGCCGCCTGCGCAACGCGCCGCCGCCGGTCTTCGTTTACGATTCACTGGGGCAACCGCTCGCCGGCGCCCGCTTCGCCGCCGACGCCACCGCTCTCACGGCCATGGCCGCCGCCTGGGAAAAAGTCCATGCCGCCGATGCGGACGCCCTGCGCGTTCAAGCCGTGCCGAACCAGATGCAATTCGCCCCGCGCGAACTCCGGGCGAGAGCCGGCCAGCCCGTGCGCATCGTCTTCGAGAACCCCGACTCCATGCCGCACAATTTCGTTCTCGTGGCCCGCGGGGCCGAAGAAGAGGTCGGCGTGCTCGCGGATGAAATGGCGAGCGATCCCACCAGTCTCGCCAAGCACTTCATCCCGGCCTCGCCAAAAGTCCTCCACGCGACGCCGCTCGTGAATCCCAGTGCCCGCGCCGAGCTCGTGTTCACGGCGCCCGCGCAACCCGGACGCTATCCCTACCTCTGTACCTTCCCCGGCCACTGGCGCATCATGCGCGGCGTGCTGATCGTGGAATGAGCCTTCCGCCGGCGCGGCGCCGCGAGGAAGGCGCGGGCGGGGCCGGGGCTGGTCGCGGTGGCGGTGGGGCGGGCGATCATCCCAGCGGCGCCCAGGCCTTTGGGGAGAACCCGAACGGGCGCCCGTTCCCTCCGCCCATGGTGGCTCTTCGCTCTCCCTGAATCAGGTCCTCTCCCGCGGGCGGGCCGCGCGCCTTTCTCCCGAGCCGGGTGTCCGGTTGGGCTCCGCACACCGGCTCGCCGCCTGGTTGGGCTTGAACGAAGCCATGATCCAACCGGTGCACCCCCGAGTCGTTTGAGCGAAAGTTTGGCGGGACGGCGGGCGATCAGCCCGGATACCGCGGCGCGTCTCGGCCGGTATTTCCGCGTCGATCCACGCAACGGGCTGAACCTCCCCGTGGCCTTCGATCGTGGGAAACATGAGCAGGACTCAGGTCGTCCGCTAAATCGCGACGTGACCCCCCTCGTCGCGGCAACTCCAGCGGGATTCGGCCCGCGCGAAATCGGCGCCAAAGGCCAAATCAC
>CAJAYO010000287.1 GCA_903948415.1 uncultured Opitutia bacterium
CGCTGGGTGGATCAGTAATCGTGGAGGGTGATGAGGCCCCAGAAGAGGGTGGTCTTCTTGCCGGTGGGGTTGCCGGCGCTGGCGAGTTTCGAGGTGTCGGTGTCGATGGTCGCGGAAGTGGTGGGCTCGAACGAATTCGTGGCGACGGTGACGGCGCCACCGAGGAGGTTGGTCTCGCGTCCGCCGCTGGCGGTGGTGCGCGTGGCGCAACCGGAGGCGAACAGGAGGGTGGTGAGCGCGGCGGAGAGGAGGAGCTTCGATTTCATGGGGGCGGGAGAGGCGGTGGGTGGGACGCTGGTGAGCGGCGGAAGTTTCGCAAGATTTGGGTGGGGCCGGGAGTGAACGCGGCGGGGAGGTTAGCCTTTCAGGGACGGTTCGTGGCGGAGAAGGGCGGCCTGCCAAGGCAGGAGCTGGTCGTCGATTTTCCGGGGGGCGCGGGCGATCTGGGCCAGTTGGGAGCGGTTGGCGATGAGGGTGGACTCGATGCCGAGTTTTTGGGCGACGCGGTCGCGGTCGGCCTTGATGCGGTCCTGGAGTTCGATTTCGGCCTGGGAGAGCGAAACGTGGTTGGGATCGCGGCCGGGGCGGCGCGGGAGGGTCTTGGGGTCGAGGGCGAGGCCGGCGCGGAGGGCGGCGGCGAGGGACGGGAAGAGGCGGGTGTGGCGTTTGCCGAGGTCGACGCGTTCGAGGATGGAGGCCTCGGAGTCGCCCTGTTCGGCGGCTTCGGCGATTTGGAGGACGAGGGTGTTGCCGCAGACTTTGAAGGGGGGAGTGTCGAGGCGTTGGGCCTGGTCCTCGCGCCAATGCCAGATGGCGTGGAGGACGCCGAGGCCGGCGCCGCGGAGGCGTTCGCTGCGGCCGATACGCCAGTCGGTGTCGGTGGCGGGGGCGAAGCCGGTGGAGCCGGACTCGATTTGGGCGCGGCACTGTTGTTCGAGCCAGTCGAGGCGGCCGGTTTTTTTGAGGTCGCGGTGGAGAATGTCGCGGAGGGCGGGGAGGTGCCAGACGTCGAGGGCGGCGTAGTTGAGGAGTTTCGGCGTGATGGGGCGCTGGGACCAGTTGGCTTTCTGGCCGGATTTGTCGACGGCGACGCCGAAGTGTTCTTCGAGGAGGCCGGCGAGGCCGACGCGTTCGCGGCCGAGGAGCTGGGCGGCGAGCATCGTGTCGAAAATGCTTTTCGGGCGGAAGCCGCAGAGGTCGTGGAGGAGGCGGAGATCGAAATCGCTGCCGTGCATCACGAGGTGTTTCTTCGCGAGGACGGTGAGGAGCGGTTCGACCTTCAGCCCGGGAGCGAGGACATCGACGAGGAAGATCTCGTCGTCCACGAGCAGTTGGAAGAGGCAGACGCGGGTCTTGTAGTGATACATGTTGTCCGCCTCGGTATCGAGGAAGACTTCGTCGACGCGGCCGAGGGCGGCGAGCAGCGGCGTGAGGGAGCCGGGCTGATCGAGGAGTTGGTAGGCGGGCGGGCGGGTGGTCACTTTGACGCCGAGCAAACGGCGAACTTTCAGCGGAAGGAAGCGGGAAATCATGCGTCGGGCGATGCGGGAGGCGGAGGCTAGGGGTGGTTGTCCCACGCAAACAGGAAGGCTTCAACCAACAAAGGGAGGTCTTCGCTGTAGCCGCCCTCGAGGACGGCGGCGGCGGGGATGGCGTGGCGGACGCGGATTTCCGCGAGCCAGCGGCCGAGGGTGGCGAAGTCGTCGCGCTCGAGGGTCAGCGCGGTGATGGGGTCGCGGGCGTAGGCGTCGAAGCCGGCGGAGACGAGAATGAGGTCGGGTTGCCAGGCGACGACGGCGTCGAGGGAGGCGCGGAGCGCGGCCAGGTGTGCGGCGCGGGGGGTATGGGGGGCGACGGGCCAGTTGCGGAGGCGGGGGCCGAGGTCGTGGGTGCCGGTGCCGGGGTAGCCGGGGTGTTGGTGGACGGAGGCGAAGAAAAGGTGCGACGCGGACGGGTGTGCGTGGAAAATGGATTCGGTGCCGTTGCCGTGGTGGGCGTCGAAGTCCCAGACGGCGACGCGGCGGACGGGGGCGGGAACGGACGGGCCGGCGGCGGGGAAATCGTGGGCGGCGTGGAGCGCGGCGAGGGCGATCTGGTTGAGGTAGCAGAAGCCTCTGGCCTGGCCGGTGGACGCGTGGTGGCCGGGCGGGCGCAGGAGGGAGAAGACGGGCGTACGGTGCGTGAGGGCGTGGCGCGCGGCGGCGAAGGCGCCGGAGACGGCGCGGCGGGCGTGGTCGCCGATGCCGGGGAAAAAAGGCGTGTCGGCGTCGAAGTCGCGGGGTTGGGCGAGGCGTTTAAGGTGTGCGGGCGTGTGGGCGAGGAGGAGCGCCGCGTCGGTGACGGAGGCCGCGGGGGGCGGGACGGCGAAGGTCCACGCGGGGCGGGTGGCGCGGAGATGGGCGGCGGTGCGCACGACGCGGGCCGGTTGCTCGGGCCGCAGCGAGGAACCGTAATCGGCGCATTGCGGGTCGTAGAGAAGGAGCATGGGGGGAGTGAAAGGGAAAGTGAGCGTGAAAGGGAAGCAGGGAGGGCGGTCACTTGCGTTCACCGGCACTTTCCCCTCAGTTTCACTTTTATGAATGTCGTCGTGCTGTGTTCCGGGGGGATGGATTCGGTGGCGGCGCTCCATTGGGCGCGGCGGGAGCATGCCGTGGCGGCGGCGATGAGTTTCGACTACGGCGCGAAGCACAACCACCGCGAAATTCCGTTCGCTGCGGAGCACGCGGCGCTCGTGGGCGCGCGGCATGAAATCGTGCGGCTGGATTTTGTGGAACGGTTGTTTGCGTCGGATTTGTTGAAGAGCGGGGGCGAGATTCCCGAGGGGCACTATGAGGCGGAAAACATGAAGCAGACGGTCGTGCCGTTTCGGAATGCGATCATGCTGTCCGTCGCGTGCGGGTTTGCCGAGAGCGTGGGCGCGGAGGGGCTGGTGATCGCGGCGCACGGGGGCGACCATGCGATCTACCCGGATTGCCGGGAGGATTTCATGCGGGCGATGGGTGACGCGATGCGGTTGGGCACCTATGCGGGCGTGCAGCTGTTGCGGCCCTTCATCGCGATGACCAAGGGAGACATTGCGGCGGCGGGAGCGGAGCTCGGGGTGGATTTCGCGCGGACGTGGTCGTGCTACAAAGGCGGCGAAATCCACTGCGGCAAATGCGGCACGTGTGTCGAGCGGCGGGAGGCGTTTGCGCTCGCCGGGGTGAAGGATCCGACGGTGTATGCCAGCCACGGGGCGTTACCGGAGAAACCCCAAACCGGCTAACCACGGATTTTACGGATGAACCCGGATCGTGGCTTGGTTTTATCCGTGCTCATCCGCGCAATCCGTGGTCAAACCCCCCGATGCTGATTTCCGAGATTTTTTATTCGATCCAGGGCGAGGGCGAGCTGACGGGCGTGCCGTCGGTGTTCGTGCGCACGAGCGGGTGCAATTTGCGCTGTGCGTGGTGCGACACGCCGTATGCCTCATGGAATCCGGAGGGGGACATGCGCACGGTGCCGCAGATTCTGGCGGAGGTGCAGTCGCATCAACCTGCGCGCCATGTCGTGCTCACGGGCGGCGAGCCGATGATCGCGAAAGACGTGCGCGTGCTCGCCAAAGAGATCAAGGCGCTCGGGCATCACCTCACGATTGAGACGGCGGCGACGGTGGCGCCGGAGGGGATTGCGTGCGACCTGGCGTCGTTGTCGCCGAAGCTGCTGAATTCCGCGCCGGACGCGCAGGAACACGGGGCGTGGCGGAAGAAACACGAGTCGACCCGCTGGCAGCCGGAGGTGGTGCGGGCGTGGGTCGACGCGTATCCGTATCAGTTCAAGTTTGTCGTCGCGCGGCCGGAGGATGTGGACGAGTTGGAGCACATGCTGGCGGCGCTGCATCGCGAGATCCCGCGGCACAAGGTGCTGCTCATGCCGGAGGCGACGACGTTGGAGAAGATGCGGGGGCGGGCGGGTTGGCTGGGCGAGTTGTGCAAGGCGCGGGGCTACCGGTACGCGCACCGGCTCCACATCGAGCTCTATGGCAACAAGCGCGGGACGTGAGCGGCGAATATTTCCATGAATCTTCCCCTGCCCACCGGGCCTGATCCGCTGCGGAAATTATCCGAGGAACTGCACGCGTTGGCGGAGGAGTTTCGCGAGCGGAAGGTGACGTTGCAGGAAGTGATGGTGACTTTGGGCGGACGGGCCTCGGGGCTGATGATCGTGATCTTGGCCCTGCCGTTTTGTTCGCCGATTTCGATCCCGGGGTTGTCGGTGCCGTTTGGGGCGGTGATTTTCGTGCTGGGCGCCTGTTTCGTCGCCGGCCGGCCGCCGTGGCTGCCGCAACGGTTGCTGGCGGTGGAACTGCCGCCGAAATTTTTCCGCGCGGTGCTGGAAGGGGCGAGCAAGTTCATCGGCTGGATCGAACGCCGGCTGCATCCGCGCTGGGCGTGGTTGACCGGTTCGACGGCGATCATGCGGGTGCACGGGTTGGTGATCTGCGCGGGCGCGGGGTTGCTGCTGCTGCCGCTGGGCGGGATACCCTTTACGAACATGTTGCCCGCGCTTGTCGTGGTGGTCGGCACGCTGGGGATGATGGAACGCGACGGAGTGGCGGTCGCGGGGGCGTATGGGCTCTTCGTGGCGACGATGGTCTATTTCGCGACGTTTGCCGGGGTCGTGATCGAGCTGTGGGAGAAACTCACCCAGTGGATCGCGGGATGATGACGGCAGTGGCGCGCGGAGGCAGGGCGAGCGAGACGGCGACGGAGGCGGTCAGGAGTGCGCCGATGATGCCGAGGGACCAGGTGACCGGGAATTTTCCGCCGAAGGCTTCGTTGAGCCAAACCATCTTGAGGCCGACGAAGACGAGGATCAGGCCGAGACCGTATTTCAGGAAGCGGAACTTGTGCATCACGCCGGCGAGCATGAAGAACATGGCGCGGAGACCGAGGATCGCGAAGACGTTTGAGGTGAAAACGATCAACGGCTCCTTCGTGATCGCGAAGATCGCGGGCACGGAGTCGACGGCGAAGACGATGTCGGTGACCTCGAGGAACACGAGGCAGACGAAGAGCGGCGTGGCGTGGAGCACGCCGGCGTGGCGCACAAAGAAGTTCTGGCCGTCGAGCTTGGGGGTGACCGGGATGATTTTCCGGAGCAGGCGAATGATGGGGTTTTTCTCGGGGTCGATCGGCTTTTCCGGGGCGAAGAGAATCTTCACGCCGGTGAGGATCAGGAAAATGCCGAAAAGCCAGATGACCCAGTGGAGCTGCATGAGCGCGGCCCCGAGCGCGATGAAGATGATGCGGAAGACCAGCGCGCCGAGGATACCGAAGAAGAGGACGCGGTGCTGATACTTCGCGGGCACGGCGAAGTAGGAAAACACGACGACGAAGACGAAGACGTTGTCGACCGAGAGGGATTTCTCGACGACGTAGCCGGTGAGGAATTCGAGCGCCGTCTGGTTGGCCAGCGTGGCGGCCTGGAGGGCGGTCATCCCGGCGGCCAGCAGTCGAGGGTCCGTCGGGAGTTTCCACTGGGCATAATGCCAGAAGCCGTAGCAAAAGAGCAGAGCGAGGGCGATCCACGCGACACTCCAACCGAGGGCTTCCTTGAATTTGACCTCGTGCGCGTCGCGATGAAAGACGCCCAGATCGAGGGCGAGCATGCCGAGCACGAAGAGCGTGAAGCCGCCGTAGAACCACCAGTAGTCGGCGAACGGGAAGAGAATCAGGGAAGCGTCCATGGAAAGAGGAAGCCGTGAGAGAAGGGGGAAGTGCCGCGGTCACAAGGTGAACCGGTCTGGAAACCCGCGCGCTTGTTTCCAGATGATCCATCGATCATTTTTTCGGGGTAACGGAATACGCCCAGGAGGACGCTCCCCGCTCCCCTGCCCCACGCCGTGTCGGACATCGGCCTGCTCGCCATCAAGGTGAGCGATGGGGCCCAGGCCACGGTGTTCTATCGCGACGTGCTCGGGCTGAAATTGCTGTTTCCGGCCGGCCCGAACCTCGCGTTTTTCGCCGCGGGCGCGGTGCGGCTCAGGCTGACGCCGCCGCAGGGGAACGGTGGAGTCGGAGAAAACTCGATCTTGTATTTTAAGGTCAAGGACGTGGTGGCGACGCACGCGGCGATGGTCGCGCCCGGGGCCGCGAACGAGCGGGAGCCGCAGCTGACGGCGAAAATGCCGGATCACGCGCTGTGGATCGGATTCGGACGCGATCCGGACCGCAACCTTGTCGGCCTGAAGGAAGAGAGGCGCTGATGGGGAAAGCTCGGGTCGAAAGCCGCGGGTACG
>CAJAYO010000288.1 GCA_903948415.1 uncultured Opitutia bacterium
ATCTGGGCCGCCTTCACGATCGCGCGGAGGTTGTTGCCGTCGACGGCACGCTGGGCTTTTTCACGGACGGCGCCGACCGTCGGAATGATGATCGCGGCCAGGATGCCGATGATCGCGATGACGGTGAGCAACTCGATCAGCGTGAAGGCTGACGTGGACGAACGGGGTGATTTGCGCATGAGAAGTGGAGAGGGGAGATGGAAAGACGCGAAAACAGGCCGAGAGTTTCGGCGAAAAATCGCGAGCACAAGCAGATTTTCCCCGCGCGGGGCTCGACAAAACTTTTTCCGCGCCCCTAGGCTCGGCCACGATGAAGATTTATCTCGATGGCAAGTTCGTCGACGACGCCGAAGCCAAGGTGTCCGTGTTTGACCATGGCCTGCTTTACGGCGACGGCGTGTTCGAAGGCATCCGCCTGTATGGCGGGAATATTTTCCGGCTCGATGAGCACCTTGAGCGGCTGGAGTATTCGGCCAAGGCCATCCTCCTGACTCTGCCCCTGTCGCGGAAGGAACTGGCGTGGGCGACGGCCGAGACGTGCCGCCAAAACGGCCTGACCGACGCCTATATCCGCCTCGTCGTTACCCGTGGCGTCGGCGACCTCGGCCTCGCGCCTTGGTCCTGCCCGAAGCCGACGGTCTTCATCATCGCGAGCAAGATTTCGCTCTATCCGAAGGAGTATTACGAGAACGGCCTCGCCATCGTCACGGTGCCCACGCGCCGCATCAATCCCGCGGCGTTGCCGCCGGCGATCAAGTCGCTGAACTATATGAACAACATCCTCGGCAAGATCGAGGCGAAGCAGTTTGGGGCGCTCGAGGCGATCATGTTGAACGACCAGGGCTACGTGGCCGAGTGCACGGCGGACAATGTGTTCACGATCCACAAAGGGGTGATCTACACCCCGTCGGCGTCGCAGGGCGCGCTCAAGGGCATCACCCGCGGCACGATCTTCGATATCGCGCAGGAAATCGGCGTGCCGATCCAGGAGGTCAACATGACCCGCTATGACATTTGGTGTGCGGACGAGTGTTTCCTGACGGGTACGGGGGCCGAGGTCATTCCGGTGGCGAAGCTCGACGGGCGTGAGATTGGTACGGGCAAGCCGGGACCGATCACGCACCGGGTGCTCGCGTCGTTCCGCCGCCGCGTGCTCGTCGAGGGCGAACGGATCTGATTGGCGCGACCGCAATCGCTTCGGGCGGGCGGGTTGCGGCGACCGCCGGGATCCGTGCTCAAGTTTCCCGGTCGTGTCACGATTGCACCGTTGGCACAGTGCGCCGCGCCGGCGCGGCACGCTGTGGCGATTGGTGCACGCGCACTTGCCAGCGAGCACGTCCGTGGCATGGTGCCTGCACAACCCACAAATCCTTTTCATGGCCAATCCGCTCAAATGCGACCTCTGCGCGAAACCCGCCACCGTCCACCTCACCCAAATCGTGAACAACAAGGTTCACAAAGTGGACCTGTGTGAGAGCTGTGCGCAGGCCAAGGGCGTGACCGACCCCAGCGGCTTTTCGCTCGCCGATCTGCTCCTCAAAGCCTCGTTGAATCCCGAGCCCTCGATGGCGGGCGTGCGCTGCGAGCAGTGCGGATTCACGCAGAACGATTTCAAGAAACACGGCCGGTTCGGCTGCCCCGCGTGCTACGAGGCGTTCAAGACCCTCGTCGAGCCGATGCTCGACAACATGCACAAGGGCACGACCCACACCGGGAAGATTCCGCAGTGCGCCCTCGCGCGCAAATCCCTCTACGACCGCCTCACCAAACTCGAACTCGACCTCACCGAGGCGATCAAATCCGAGCGTTACGAAGACGCCGCCCGTGCCCGCGATGAAATCAGCCAAGTCAAACAATCCGTCCCGTCCAACCCGAAGCCCGCGCGCTGAGCCCATGACCATCGCTTCGCTCATCGACACCCCGTCGGAGCTGACCGACGCCGCGAGCAACAAGACCGCGATCGTGCTGATGACGCGCATCCGCCTCGCGCGGAATATCGCCGGCCGGTCCTTTCCCGGCTGGGCGAAACCCGCGCAGCGCGAAGAGACCCTCGCCGTCTGCCGCGACGCGGTGGCCGCGACCTCGCCGATGAAGCGCTCGCTCAACATCACCGTGGGCGAACTCACCGAGTTGGAAAAACAGATTCTCGTCGAGCGCCACCTGATCAGCCGCGAACTCAGCGGGGCGAAGAGCGGTGCCGGCGTGATCATCAGCAAGGACCAGGCGTTTTCCGTGATGGTGAACGAGGAGGACCACCTCCGCATCCAGGTGCTCCGTTCCGGCTTCCAGCTGAAGAAGGCGTGGACTGCCATCAACGAGCTCGACAGCGCGCTTGAGGAGCACCTCGACTACGCGTTCACCCCGACGCTCGGCTACCTCACCGCCTGCCCGACGAATCTCGGCACCGCCATGCGGGCGTCGGCGATGATGCACCTGCCGGCGCTCGTGATTTCGAACCAGATGGAGAAAGTGGTCCGGGCGGTCAACCAGCTCGGGATGGTCGTCCGCGGGCTCTTCGGCGAGGGCTCCGATGCCAGCGGCAGCATTTTCCAGATTTCCAACCAGACCACGCTCGGCGAGTCCGAGGAGGAAATCATCAAGCGGCTGCACAGCGTGCTGCAGTCGATCATCGAGCATGAACTCAACGCGCGCGAAAAACTGCTCGAAGCCGACGCGGCCAAACTGTTCGACAAGATCGGCCGGGCGTTCGGCATCCTGCAGAATTCCCACGTCCTCAGCTCGGGCGAGGCGATGAATCTGCTTTCGCTCATCCGGCTCGGTATCGATCTGTCGGTGTTTCCCGACGCGAGCCGCTGCGTGATCGACCGGCTCTTCATCGAGGCGCAGCCCGGCCATCTCCAGCACGCGCAGAAGGGCGAATTCGAGCCCGGCCAGCGCGACCTCCTGCGGGCCACCCGCCTGCGTTCGGAGTTTGCCAATTTCGTCCGCCCCGATTTTACTTTCAGCACCAACGGCAAAAACTAAGTCGCCCTCAGACCCTTCATTATGTCCCAGGAACCGATGAACAATTTCACGCCGCGCGCGCAGCAGGTGCTCGCGCTCGCCCGCAAGGAAGCCGACCGCTTCCACCACAACTACGTCGGCACCGAGCACATTCTCCTCGGGCTGATCAAGCTGGGGCAGGGTGTCGCCGTGAGCGTCCTCCAAAAGATGGGCCTCGACCTCGAGACCGTCCGCAACGCCGTCGAGAAGCAGGTCGGCACGGGGCAGGAGACGAAGGCGCAGAGCAGCATTCCGTACACGCCGCGCGTGAAGAAAGTCCTCGCGCTCGCCGGCAAGGAGGCGAAGACGCTCAACCATTCCTACGTCGGCACCGAGCACATTCTGCTCGGCCTTCTGCGGGAGGGCGAGGGCGTCGCCGCCCGCGTGCTCAAGTCGCTCGACATCGACATCGAGCGGACGCGCAACGAAATTCTCCGCGAACTTGATCCGCAGTTCTCCGGCGGCCAGACGCCCGGCGAGACGCCCGGTGAAGAGGCCGCCGCGGGCGGTTCGCCGCGTTCCGGCGCCCAGCCCGAGGACAAGAAGGAAGTGAAGACGCCCGCGTTGAAAGCCTTCGGCCGCGACCTCACCGAGCTCGCGCGCAAGGGCGAGATGGACCCCGTCATCGGTCGCAAGAACGAGATCCGCCGCGTCATCCAGATTCTCTGCCGCCGCACGAAGAACAATCCCGTGCTGATCGGCGAAGCGGGCGTCGGCAAGACGGCCATCGTCGAGGGCCTCGCCCAGGAAATCGCCGCCGGCCTCGTGCCGGAGATTCTGGCGGACAAGAAAGTCATCACGCTCGATCTCGCCCTCATGGTGGCCGGGACCAAATACCGCGGCCAGTTTGAGGAACGCATCAAGGCCGTGATGGACGAAATCAAGCGCGCGAAGAACGTCATCATCTTCATCGACGAGATGCATACCATCGTCGGCGCCGGGGCCGCCGAGGGTGCGATGGACGCGTCCAACATCTTCAAGCCCGCGCTGTCGCGCGGGGAGTTGCAGTGCGTCGGCGCGACGACGCTGAACGAATACCGCAAGTATATCGAAAAGGACTCCGCGCTCGACCGCCGCTTTCAGTCCGTGAAGGTCGAAGCGCCTTCGGTTGACGACACCGTGCTCATCCTCAAGGGCATCCGTTCGAAGTATGAGGACCACCACAAGGCGACGTTCAGCGACAAGTCGATCGAAGCTGCAGCCAAGCTTTCGGACCGCTACATCACGGGCCGTTTCCTGCCCGACAAGGCCATCGACGTGATGGATGAGGCCGGCTCGCGGGCGCGCATCGGCGCGCTCGTCCGTCCGCCCAATGTCGAAGCCCTCACGAAGGAGATCGAGGCCGTCTGCGCCCAAAAGGAAAAGGCCATCGCCGAGCAGCATTTCGAAGAGGCCGCCAAATTCCGCGATCAGGAGAAACAGCTCCGCGCGAAGCAGGAGCAGGTCACCGAGGAGTGGAAGAAGTCCCGTGACGAAAAGCGGGTGGCCATCGACGAAGACCTCATGATGCAGGTCGTCGCCGATTGGACGGGCATTCCGCTTTCGCGTCTGGAAAAGAAGGAGAACGAAAAACTCCTCACGATGGAGTTGGAGCTCCAGAAGGCCGTCATCGGCCAGGACATCGCGTCGACGTCGGTCGCCCGCGCCCTGCGCCGTTCGCGCGCCGACCTCAAGGATCCGCGCCGCCCGATCGGCTCGTTCCTCTTCGTCGGCCCGACCGGCGTCGGCAAGACGATGCTCGCGAAGCAGCTCGCCGCGCAGATGTTCGGCAACCAGGACGCGCTCATCCAGATCGACATGAGCGAATACATGGAGAAGTTCGCCGTCTCGCGTCTCGTCGGCTCGCCTCCCGGCTATGTCGGCTACGAGGAGGGCGGCCAGCTCACCGAGGCCGTGCGCCGCAAGCCCTATGCCGTGATCCTGTTCGACGAAATCGAGAAGGCGCATCCGGACGCGCTGCAGCTGCTGTTGCAGATCATGGAGGACGGACGCCTGACCGACTCGCTCGGCCGCACCGTGGATTTCCGCAATACGATTATCATCATGACGTCGAACGTCGGGGCGCAGCTCCTGCAGCGCCAGACCTCGATGGGCTTCGCTGCCGCGGCCTCGAGTTTCAACGACGCGGAGAAGATGCGCGAGAAGGTGCTCGAGGAGGCGAAACGCGTCTTCAAGCCCGAGTTCCTGAACCGGATTTCGGACATCATCTTCTTCCGTCCGCTCGACAAGAACGACCTGATCAAGATCGTCGAACTCGAGACGGCGCAGTTTGCGAAGCGGCTCAACGAGCGGAAAATTGCGCTCGAGTTCACGCAGGGCGCGAAGGACCTCCTTATCGAAAAGGGTTACGACGAGAAATACGGCGCGCGTCCGCTGCGCCGGGCCGTCGAGCACTTCCTCGAGGATCCTCTGGCCGAGGCGTTGCTGCGCGGCGAGGTGAAGGACGGGGAACCGTGCGTCGTCGATCGCGAAGGCGACAAACTGGTCTTTAAACAGAAGACGCCCACCGCCGACACCGGCGTGGCGCCCTAAAACAGCGGCCAACCGCCGCCCAATGAAAACCCCGGCCCCGAATAAAACGGGCCGGGGTTTTTCATGGGTACGCGGCGCGCGCCGCCCAAAGTTGGGGATTGCGGACGCCGGCTGGCCCGGTCCCAAGTAACCCGATCCCCCGATGACGTTTCCGCCCCAAATCCTCGTCGTCGGTCTGGCGCTCGTGCTCCGAGTCGCTGCGCAACCGGCGTCGATTCCGGAGGCCGAGGCGCTCCAGGCGCCGACCGCGACCCGCCTGGCGGGGCTGCAAAAGGCCGCCACGTTGAGCGGTTGGGCGCCGCAGGTCGCCGGGCTGCGCGCCGCCGCGTTGCGGGCGTATCAACGCGACCAGCTCGCTCCGGCGGAGGCGTGGTACCACGTCTACCGTTGGGCGGCCTTGTTCGGGGAGTCCGAGGCGAGTTTCGTGCCGCGGTGGATCCGGGCGGTCGAGGACGCGAAGGTGGCGCACCCCAACATGCCGCCAAGCTTCACCCCGCCCGACCGGCCGCTGGGACGCGCGCTCGCGCCGGAACTGCAGGCGTGGCTCCTTGGCAACCCGGCGTTTTCGAGCGAGTTTTTCGAGCAGCTGTCCCCCGTGGATTATGTGCCGGCGGTGTTTCAAATCCTCGACGGACTTTACCGCACGGATCCCGTGCGATTCCGGGCCTACGCGAATCTGGCGCTGGCCATCGCGGTGGTCTTCGATGTGCCGCCGCCGCCGGACTGGCCGCACGGGCAGGTGTCGACGGCGGCGCTGCCGCGGAAACTCCCGGCGCCCGGCGCGGCGTTTGCGTGGTGGACAAAGCAGGACCAACTCGGACACGGCTACCACCGGCTGACGCGGTTGCGCGCCGGCGAGCTGAAGTTCGTCGTCGATGCGGCCGCGCCGTTCAACGAACTGGAGTGGGTGGCGCAGGTTTCCGACTATCCGCTCAACCAACTTGCGCGGGCCTATACCATGGTGCGCTACCGCACGGACCGCGTCGCGAACAACCAGCCGAACTGGACGGGCAAGACCTACAAGCTCTCGGATATTCTGGCGGCGGGCGGCATCTGCTGCGATCAGGCCTATTTTGCGACGCAGGTGGGCAAATCCCGGGGCGTGCCGACGCTGCTGTTCCATGGTGCGGGCAATGACGGGCGCCACGCGTGGTTTGGTTTTCTCGACGGCAACCAGAAGTGGCAGCTCGACGCGGGCCGGTATGCGGAGCAGCGGTTCGTGACGGGCTACGCCCGCGATCCGCAGACGTGGCGCGAGCTGTCGGATCATGAACTGGGGTTTCTCTCCGAACGTTTTCGCGACCTGCCGTCGTTTCACCAGTCCCGGGTGCACGCGGATTTTGCGGCGGACTATCTCGCGGCCGGCGATGCGGCGGCCGCGGCGGCTGCCGCGCGCAAGGCGGTGAACTTCGAGCGGCGCAACCAGCCCGCGTGGGACACGCTGATCGCTGCCGGGCAGAAATCGGGCCGCGACGCAAAGACCGTGGAAGCGGTGATGCGTGAGGCGGCGATCGCGTTTCAGCGTCATCCGGATTTGGAGGCGCGCTATGTCAACCGCACGGCGGACAGTCTGCGGGCGCGCGGCGAAACCAGTCTGGCGGCCGCCGAGGTGAGCCGCATCGCCAAAAACAACCGGAGCAAGCGGGGCGATCTCAGCGTGCAACAGGCGCGCGACACGCTGCTGCGCTCCTTCGCCACGCAGACGCTCCCGGAGCAGGTTAAGGCCTACAACACCTTGTTGGATACGTCGGGCCGCGGCGCGGGCATCGGTTTCTTTGACCAGGTGGTGATCGTATTCGCGGAGCACATGCTGCAATTGCAGCAACCCGCCGAGGCGGTGCGCGCCGTGGAGCGCGCGCGGCGGACGCTGAAGGTCGAACCCGACAGCCAGCTGGAGAAGGAACTCGCGAAGCTTTTGAAGGAGCTGAAGAGCGTGAAGTAGGCCCGGCGCGGCGTCCGCGGGGCGCGTCGCCGGATGGCCGGTAGCGCGCCGGAAACCAATCGAGGCACTTCGTGAACGTCGACGAGGGCGACACCGGTGGTCGCGTTTACGCCGCCGGCTTCGACCGAGCAGCGCCCCGGCGGGAGCGAGACGAGGAGGGCCGCATCTTGCGAGGTGGCGGCCGGGAGGGCGAAGGCGCCGACGCGGGGGAATGCGACGGAGAGTTCGGCCGTGCCGGCCCAGTCGTTGTTTTCGCCGATTTTGACGGACCTGTCGTTGAACAGGTGAGCAGCGGATCAACGACGGCGCCGCCGACGGAGCCGAGGTTTGTGCGCACGGAGACATTGAAGAGGGGCGGGGTGGTGACGGCGAAATTCGCGGCGGGGGTGGCGTCGTAGATTTCGGCGATCATCCGACCGGTGGCGCCGCCGCCGCCGGTCACGCGCACGGAGTTGTCGCGGGTGGTGATGCCGGCGGACACGGCGGCGTCGCGCGAGGTGGGGCGGTGTAGGCGAGGCGCCGAGGGCGGCGAGGTCGGTGATGAGTTGCGCGGACCCGAGCCCGTTGGCGTTTTCACCGGTCTCGCGGACCTGCCCGAAAGGTTTGGCGTCGGCGGGCACGCGGCGAGGAGGCAGCGGAATTCGGCGGCCCCGGAGCCGAGGCGCGGTACGCCGCCGAGTTTGTCGTCATCGCCGACGTAGAGTTCGCCGCCGGGGCCGGGGCCGAGCGCGCGGGTGGAGGTGAGCGGGATTTTTAGGATACGCCAGGTGCGGCCGTCGTATTCCATCAGGGCGAGTTGGCTGCCGGCGTAGTCGAGGCCCGCGGGGCTGATGAACGGGGCGTGAAAGAGCGCAGGGGCTTTGTGCTCGTGGCGGCCGAAACTGCGGAGAAGCGGCCGACCGCGTTCGTCGTCGGCCGCGGAGACATGCCGCGCGGCGGCGGCGGCGACCACGAGAGCGGCGAACCAGCGGCGGAGACGCGCACGGCCACGGGGGAATAAGCGCGCAGGCCCGGAAGCGGAGTCAATGCCGGGGCGGGCGGCTAAGCACGTTTACGCAGGGGTGGGCGCCGCGGGGCCAAGGTCGGGAGCGGCGGCGCCGGCGACGGCGAGGAACGCGGCGAGGGCGGGATCCGGTGCGACGGACTGGCGCCAGCCGAGGACCAGGCGGCTTTCGGGGGCGGGGCCTTTGAGGGGGAGAAACGTGACCTCGGGCGGGAGGTGCTGCGCCTCGGACGGGGTCATAAACGTCGCGCCGAGGCCGGCGCGGACGAGGCCGATGCCGTTGACGCGTGGCCAGACTTCCTCGGCGATGCGCGGCGTGATGCCGGCGCTGGAAAAGGCGGCGAGGATGCGGTCATAGAACCCGGGATTGTGGGTGCGGGGGAAAAGGACGAAGGGCGTGGCGGCGAGATCGCGCAGGCGAATGGCGCGGCGCACCGGTTTAAGTGGAGCAGTCGATGTTGAAGAGCGGCGGGGGGCGGCGCGGGAGATTTGGGCGGGTTGGGCTAGGGGGTGCGTCGAGGGAAGGAGGACGCCGTTGAACTCGCGGAGCAGGACGCGCGTGCGGACGCCGGGCGTCGGTGCATCGGGGTGGAAGAAACCGCAGGCGATGTCGCCGGACTGGAGCGCGGCGAGTTGGGCGGAGGTGGGCGATTCGGTGAGTTCGAGGCGGATGCGGGGATGGAGGCGGTGAAACTCGCGAATGATCGGCGGCAACACGGTGGCCATGGCGAGGCCCGTGAACGCGACGCGCACGTGGCCGACCTCGCCGCCGGCAAGGGCCTGAAGGTCGGCGGGAATGGTGGCGACGGACCGGAGAATGGGTTCAAGGCGGTCGAGGAGGAGCCGGCCGGCCGGGGTGATCTCGACGCCGCGGCGGGTGCGGTTGAGGAGGTCCGACGCGAGGGCGGTCTCCAGCTGGGCGATGGCGCGGCTCAGGGCGGGCTGGGCAACGGCGAGGGTTTCGGCCGCCTTGCGGAAATGGAGCTGGCGGGCGACCTCGCGGAAGTAAACGAGATGGCGAAGTTCGAAGGGGAATTGATACTTGGCGGGCATCGCGGGAGTGAAGGTGAGAGTGAAAGGGAAAGGGAAAGGGGGAGAGTGAAACGGAAAGGGAAAGGGAGAGTGAAACGGGAAGGGAAAGGGAGAGGGGAAGGGAGGGTGGAGGCG
>CAJAYO010000289.1 GCA_903948415.1 uncultured Opitutia bacterium
GTGTTTCAACGACGACGTGCGCCGCGAGCTGAACCACGAGAGCGACCTGCCCGACCGGGCGCTGACCGGCGAGGTTTGCCCGTGGAACTACCGCAACGTGCAGAACGAGGATCTCAACACGGCGGAGCTCCTGCACCAGGCGATGAGCCGCAACACGAGCCTCAAGGTCTGGATCGCGAACGGTTCGTTCGATCTCGCGACACCTTGTTTTGCGACCGACTGCACTGTGCGGCAGATGGGGCTCGCCGCGGCCGTGCGGGGCGACGTCACGCAGACCTTCTACGAGGGCGGGCCCATGATGGATCGGGTGCCGACGGAACTCGCGAAACGGAAGATGGACGCGGCGAAGTTTTTCGACCCGACGCTGACGAGCGTGGGCGTGCGGTGAGGCCCGGGATTGCGCCCGCGCAGGCGACGGGAATCCGCGGCGGCAACGCGGAGCGGGGCGTTACGGGCGGTAGGCGGCTTTGAGGGCGGCGGCGACGTTGGCGGGAACGAAGTGCGAGACGTCGCCGCCGAAGCGCGCGACCTGTTTCACGAGCGTGGAGCTGGTGTAGCTGAACTGCTCGTTGGGCATGACGAACAGGGTTTCCATCGCCGGCTCCAGGTGACGGTTCATCAGCGCCATGTTGAACTCGAATTCGAAATCCGACAGCGCGCGCAGGCCGCGGATGATGGCATCGGCTTTTTGCTCCATGCAAAACTCGACCAGCAGGCCGCTGAATTTCGTGACGGTGACGTGTCGCAGGTGGGCCACGTTCGGGCGGATCATCTCCAAGCGCTGGTCGGCGGTGAATAACGGGCCCTTGCCCGAGTTCTCGGCGATCGCGACGGTGACGCGGTCGAAGAGGCGGGCGGCGCGCTCAAGGACGTCGAGGTGGCCGCAGGTGATCGGGTCGAAGGTGCCGGGATAGATGCAGTGGCGCATGGGCGGTGACAGAAAGCGGTAGGCAACACGCGGGGAAGGCGCGTGGCGATGCGTTTCTCGGGCAACCATTGGGCGGCGGCGCCCGCTCCGCGCTTGCCTTCGCGGCCGCGCGCGCGTGTTTTCTCGCGTCTACCGCACCGATGAACCTGCCCAACCTGCTCACCATCTCCCGCGTGCCGCTGATGTTCGCGGTGGTCGGCCTGATGTATTCCGACGCCCCGTGGGCAAGCAACGCGGCGTTCTGGCTGTTTATCGCGGCGGCGTTGACGGACTGGCTGGACGGCAAGATTGCGCGGGAACGCGGCATTGTGTCGGCGTTCGGCCGGTTCATGGACGCGGTGATCGACAAAGTCATGGTGATCGGGCTGATGGTCGCCCTGGTCAACGACCGGGCGAATTTTCTCGGGCACGACATCGTCGCGATGATTCTGCTGCTGTGCATTCTGTGCCGGGAGTTCGCGATTTCCGGGTTGCGCATGGCGGTCGCCACGAAAGGGCAGGTCGTCGAGGCGGATTCGGGCGGCAAGGTGAAGACGTTTATGCAGCTCAACGCGATCGGCTGGCTGATCGGCGCGCGCATGTTGGAGCAGGGGCATCCCGGGGTGTTTGACGGCGACGATCACGTGTGGGTGAAGGGCGTGCGGATCTGCGGCATCGTGCTCTACGTGTTGTCGGCGGTGCTCACGGTCACGTCGGGGATCTCATATTTTCGGCGGCATGGGCGGGTATTGTTCGACTAGCCGATGGGGCTGACGCAACCGAGTTGGACGCGCGGACTGTCGACGACGTGGGTCGTGGCGGCGGCCACGCTGGGTCCGATCGGACGGCGGTTGCCGGCGCCGGGCACGTGGGGCTCGTTGGCGGGGGTGGGGTATTTCTGGGCGGGGTTCACCGAACTGGGGCTCGCGGGCAATCTGATCGCGAGTGCGATCGGGGCCTACGTCGCGGTGGCGCTGTGCGGTGAGGCGGAGATTCGGCTGGGCCAGCAGGACCCGGGCGAGGTGATCTTGGACGAGTTCGTGGCGATCCCGCTGTGCTTCCTCGGTTGGCCGGCCCTGGTGGCGGTCGTGCCCGGGTGGGCGGCGCTGCTGGCGGGATTCGCGCTGTTCCGGCTGTTCGACATCGCCAAGCCGCTCGGCATCGCGCGACTGCAACGGTTGCCCGGCGGATGGGGCGTGGTGGTCGACGATTTGGCGGCGGCGCTGGCGGCCTGCGCGACGTTGCATCTGGGGGTGTGGCTGTGGTCCCATTTCGGGCGATGAATGCGTTTTGGGGCAACGTGACGTGGCGCGTCACGGAGTTTTTTCTGCCGGAGCGCCCGCCCGCCGCGCGGTGGGCGTTGGCCGGACGGGCGGTGTTGCTCGGCGTGGTGGCGGCCTACGGATGGCCGTTTCACCGGATGACGATGATGCAATTGAGCGACGGGCTGGGTGGGTTCGCGTTGCATGGGGTGCACCTGATTTTTCACGAAGCGGGGCACGTGGTGTTCAGCTGGTGCGGCGATTTCATGCGCGTGCTGGGCGGCTCGTTGATGCAGGTGCTGGTGCCCTTCAGCTGGTTTGGGGCGGCGCGGTTTTGGGGGAAAGACGCGTTTGCGGGCGCGCTTTGCCTCTGGCTGATGGGGCACAGCCTCGTGGACGTGGCGCCTTACATCAACGACGCGCGCTCACTTCAGTTGATGTTGCTCGGCGGGGGCACGGGACGCGAAGTCGAGGGGCACGACTGGGAATATCTGCTGACCGCGCTGAATTTGCTGCACAAGGACGTGACGATTTCGCGCGGGGTCCTGAGTGCCGGGCGCTGGGTGATGGGGTTGTCGCTGGTCTGGGCGGCGGCGGTGCTCGTGACGGAATTTCGCCGGCGGACCGGTGGGAGCGACGAAGCGGGGTTGCGCGGGCCGTAGCAGCGCGGCGGGGACGGGGTTACTTCGAGCCGCGGTCGCGCCGGAGGAGAAACTCGATGCGCACGCTGCTGCTGAGGCCGAGTTCGTGGCCGTCGGGGCCCCAGAGGGTGCGGCCGCCGAGCGTGAGGAGGATTTGCGTGTGGGCGGCCGGGCGGACCTTCCAAGGAACGACGATCTCGGGGCGGAGGGCGTAAACGTGTTTGTTCTCGTTGCTCAGCAGTGAACTGGTCGTGAGCGTGGCGGTGAGCGAGGCCCGGAAGCGCGGCCATTCGCGGGCGGCGCCGGCGACGAAGATGAGCGAGTTGGCGTGAAGCTGGTTGCGGCCGAAATGGGCGGGCATCGGCGTGCGGTCGAGGAGGTCGGCGCCGACGCTGGCGAAGCCGAGGAGTTTCCAGTCGGGGATCAGCGGGCGGGTGGCGGCCACGTAGGGCTGGGTGTGGCGGTGGCCGTCGGTGAGGTCCTGCGGGGGACGGCTGAGCGGGGTCTGGAAATTGAGGCCGAGGCTGAAACCGGCGCCGTCGTTGAGGGAGGGGAGGACGTGCTCGCATTTCGCGCCGAGGCGCAGGCCGGAGAGGCCATAGCCGGCGGCGTCGGAAATGCCGTGGGTGAAGTAGGTCTGGAATTCGCCGCTGCCCTCGAAATTTTCGGTGATTTTGGCGCGCGCGCCGAAGGGCACCCGGAGGTAATCGCGGCGGATGAGGTCGCCGAAATGGGGACGCACGTAGAGCCGCAGTACGCCGGTGCGGTCAAAGCCGGGCAGCCGTTCGGCGAGCAGATCGGGCAGACCGTCGATGAAATCGGCGAGGTCCCAGCGGGAAGCGGGCGCGGCCGGGGTGGCGGGTTGGGCGGAGGGGGCGGACGCGGCGGCCCCGGCCGCAGGTAAAGATGACGCGAGCGCGGTGCCGAGCAGGGCGAGCGGGAGGAGCCGGACGAGGCGATGAAGCGGGGTCGGCGACGACATGGGCACTTGGTTAGTCCAAAACGCGCAAATGTTCCACGGGGACCTTCACCAACAGGCCCTGCTGGAGCACATCGACCGAAATCACGACCCCTTGAGGGTTGCGTGGATCATCCACGAAACCCTCGAGCCCGTAGAGGGGGCCGCCGATGATTTTGACGTGGCGACCCTTCGTGAAAAGCGGCATCACGCTGAACTCAAAGCCGGAGGCGACGATGGCTTTGACCTCGCCGAGTTGGCGCAGAAACTTGGCCTCGTCGGTGACGGTGATGGCACGCGCAAGGAGGTCCTGCTGGTAGATGCGCGATTTCTGTTCGACGGGAATCTTGGCGAAGACGTAGCCCGGGAAGAGCGGCTTCGTGAATTTCTTGGTCTGTTGCGCGTAGTGGCGGACGCTCATGACGAGCGCAAGATAGTGCTCAAATTTCTCCGCCGCCATGAGGGCGGCGAATTTTTTTTCGCAACGGGGCTTCGTGTGACAAACCAGCCAATAGTGTTCGTTCATCCGGTCAGTTTTTCAGCAGAAAGCGCACCGCGGCGTGGTAACCCTCGAGACCGAGTCCGGTGATGACCGCGATGCAGGCCGGGGCGGTGAGGGAGGTGTGGCGGAACTCCTCGCGTTTGTAGATATTCGAGATGTGCACCTCGACCGTGGGCAGGTGCGCGCCCAGCAGCGCGTCCCGGAGCGCGACGCTCGTGTGGGTGAACGCGCCGCCGTTGATGACGAGGCCGTCGAACTTGGCGTCGGCGAGTGCGGCGATGCGGTCGATCAGGGCGCCCTCGTGGTTGGACTGGAAAAAGGTGAGTTCGGCCGCGGCCCCGAATTCGGCGCGGAGGGCGTCCGCCAGATCGGTCAGGGTCGCGTGACCGTAGATCTCGGGCTCGCGTTTGCCGAGGCGGTCGAGGTTGGGGCCGTTGAGGATGGCGATGCGTTTCATGGGAGGCGCCCACGGAACACGCGGAACCCCGGGAAGTGAAGACCCAACTTCTCGGGCCCGGCCGCCGCCGTGGCCCGTGGATCAGAAGGGGTTTTCGGTGGCGATGAAGGCCCAGGGCAGACGGAATTTCTTGGCGAGCTCGGCGGCCAGGGCCTTCACGCCGTGGACCTCGGTCGCGTAGTGCCCGCAGAGGTAGAGATTGAGTTTCTCCTCCTGGGCGCGGTTGAAGCAGTCCTCGCGGAGTTCGCCGGTGACGAGGGTGTCGACGCCGGCGGGGCCGAGTTCGGGCACGGCGCTGTAGCCGCTGCCGCTGCAGAACGCGACGGCCGTCGGGGTGGCGGAGCCGTATTCGATGGCGATGACGCGCGGGTAAAGCTGTTCGAGTTTGGCGCGGATCGCGGTGCGGGTGAGCCGGGAACGTGCGATGCAACCGATGGGTTCGCCGTCGCGCACGAGGAAGGGCCGCGACGGTTTGAGGCCGAGCTGTTTCGCGAGGAGGGCGTTGTTGCCGAGCTGCGGGTGGCCGTCGAGCGGAAGGTGATTGGAGTAGAGCGCGCAATTGCCGCGGACGAGCGTGGTGACGCGCTCGTAGGCGGCGCCGGTGAGCGGGCGCGGCATGTCCCAATACATGCCGTGATGCACGATGAGAAAATCGACGCCGGCGGCGACGGCCAATTGGAAGGGGACGACGCCCGCGTCGACGGCGGCGCCGATCTTGGTGACGCGGCCGTCGTTGGCGAGCTGCAGGCCGTTGCAGGCGCCCGGGGCGTCCTTGAAGGCGGCGCGGCGGGTGCGTTGATCGCAGTAAGCGACGAGGTCGGAAAGCGTGGGCATGGGTCAGAGGCCGAAGCGGCAGCTATGGGCGCTAAAGCCTGCGCCGAAACTCACGAGCCAAAAATCGCCGTCGGCGGCGGTGGGCGTGGCGGTTTTCAACGTCTCCTCGAGCGCGAACAACACGGAGGGACTGCTCATGTTGCCATAGTCGCGGAGCACGCGCGTGCTCGCGTCGAGCGAGTGGGGTGCGACGACCGGGGCCAGCGCCTCGAGGACATCGCGGCCGCCGGGATGGGTGACGACGCGTGAGACGGGGCGCGGACCGCGTTGGGCCCAGAGCTGGCCGACGGCGCCGGCGGCGAGGGTCGGGACGGAACGGTCGAGGAGGTTGCGGAGTTTGCCGTCGCGCTGCTCGAAGCGGAGCTTTTCGCGTTCGGCGGGTAGGTGCAGGGTGTCGAAACCGAAGGCGCGCAAAGCGGTCGGACCGGGGGTGGCGCGCCAGATTGTGGCGGCGGCGCCGTCGCTGAAGAGGCACGCGCTGATGATCACGCCGGGGTCGTCGTCGAGGTAGAAGGCGGCGGAGCAGATCTCGACGGCGATGCAGGCGACGGTGGCGTCCGGCTGCGCGGCGAGGAGATGGCTGGCGGCGCGGAGCGTGGGGATCGCGGCGCCGCAGCCGAGGCCGACGAGGTCCTGGAGAAACGGGTTCGGGCGCAGGCCGAGCTGTTCGGCGACGTAGCTGGTGAGCCCGGGGCAGAGGTAACCGGTGCAGGTGCAGATGAGCAGTGCGTCGAGCTGGGCGGGGAGAATCTGGGCGCGGGCGAGGGCGGCGGCCAGGGCGGTGGCGGCGAGCTTCGGGGCGGCGGTGCGAAAGGCGGCATGCAACTGGTCGGCGGTGAGGTCGAAAACCTGATCGACGTCGGGCATGGCGAAGTGGCGCGTGGCGATGCCGTGATCGCCGGCGAGAATACTGTGGAGGATGAGCCGCGAGCGCTTCGTGAGGCGCTGGCGCACGGGGGAACGTTGCACGATGTCCCAGCACGCGGCTTGCGAGTAGGCGGCGGGGGGAACGGCGGTGGCGAGGGCGTGGAGAAACATGTCAGTGGAGGGCGGCGTAGAGCGGGCGGAGCGGCAGGAGATGCGCGCGGTTGAGTGCGGCGAGGAGACGCTGGCGGGTCGGATGGAAGAGGAAGGGATGGACGGCGGTGGCGGTCGCGAGGCGCAGACGGAAGCGTCGGCGCAGCGCGTGATGGATGGCCTGACACGTGGCGGTCCAGTCGGTTGCACCGCAACTGTAGGCCAGGAGCGGCGCGAGGGCGGTTTCGGCGCTCTGGAACGCCATGGACATGCCGTTGCCCGTGAACGGAGGGATCCTCGCGCAGGTGTCGCCGAGGCAGACGCGGTGGTCCGCCGGAGCAGCGACGTGGCGATCAAAACCAACCGCGGCGACGGCGCAAAACGAGGCGGCTTCGAGTGCGCTCGCGGCCAGACGCGCCGCGAGGACGGTGAGGCCGGCGGCCTGAAGATAGCCGAGGAGGAGATGGGCGCCCTTCGCGCAGAGTTCGCGGCGCCGAAACAGTCCGCAAACGTTGACGGAGCCATCTTCGACGGGGGCGAGGCCGACGTAGGCGAAATCGCCGAGGTGGAGTTCGAGATCGCGGGAGAGGGCGAGGCCGCGGGCGTGAATTTTCAGGCCGAGCCAGGGGGATTGGCCGCGACGCCGGCCGGTGGCCCAGACGCGGCCGGGGTCGGAGGCGGTGTCGGCGACGCGGGTGCGGGTGCGCAGGTCGCCGCCCGCGGCGATGAAGGCCTCGGCCAAGCGGTGGTCGAGCGCGTGACGGCTGAGGCCGAGGGCGGGTGAAGGGAGTTTTTGGAGACGTGCGGGTGGGCCGTCGGCCCCGGAACCGATGAACCAGGCGACTTCGCGGTGGTGGAGTGCATCGGCCAGGAACGGCGCGAGGCCGAGGCGCGCGATCGTGGCAGGCGCGAGCCCGGTGATAAATTCGCCGCAAACGCGGTGGCGCGGATAGTCGCCGGCTTCGAAGATCGTCACCGGCACAGCGGCTCGGCGCAGCGCGAGGCCGAGGGAAAGTCCGGCCAGGCCGCCGCCGACAATTTCGATGGGACGTCGGGGCGTCATGGCCGGCGGACGGCGACCAGGCGGTAAGCGCCGAGGACAGTTTGGGTGCACCGGCAGTCCCAGTCGGAGGGATGAAGGCCGAGGGTGCGGGGGAGTTCGTCGGCGCGGAAGCCGGCGGCGATGCTGACGTGGGCGTCGTGGCGGGTGACGTGGTTGGCGCGAAACAGCGGGCTCACGAGGGCGAAGAGGCGTTGGACGCGCGGGCTGCGTTTGGGTTCGCTCGCGAGGACGAGGCGTGCCGTGCGGTTGAGGGTCGCGCCCAGGGCGGCGAGTTCGCCGTCGGAAAGGTGGTGCAGAATGAGATTGGCGAGCACGGCGCCGTAGCGGGCATAGCCGTCGAAGGTGCGCAGATCGGAGACGTGCCAGGCCCGGGCGGCGGGCCACGCGGTCGGGCGCGGGACGCGGTCGAGGCCGTCGACGGCGGCGCCGCGGGCGGCGAGGCGCCGGCCGAGTTCGCCGGTGCCGGCGCCGAGCTCGAGGGCGGATTCGCCGGGGCGGAGGAGGGGCGGCAGGGTGCGCGCGAACCAGCGGTGGTTGCCCATGGCACGATTGATCAGCCGCAGGTCGCGTCGGCTGTGGCGCGCGTCAGGATGGTCGGGGGGCAGCGAGTCGAGCAGCTCCGGTGTAAGCAAGCGTGGCATGTAGCGAGAGGAAGGTTGCCCGGCTGCGGCGGGCTGTCCATCGTCGCGCGCAGTTAACTTCATGAGCACGTCCAATCCCGTCGACCTGATCGCGCAAGCCGCGGAGAGTTTTCCGCACCGTCCCTCGTGGGACGAGTATTTCATGGCGACGGCCGTGCTGATGTCGTCGCGGTCGAACTGCGAACGCCTCCACGTGGGCTGCGTGATCGTCACCGGCGGCTCGCGCAAGAACCGCCTCGTGGCCGCCGGCTACAACGGTTTTTTGCCGGGCACGCCCCATGTGTCGCGGCTGCGCGACGGCCACGAACAGGCGACGGTGCACGCGGAGCAAAACGCGGTGGCCGACGCGGCGCGGCGTGGGAGTTCGGTCGAGGGCTGCGTGGCGTATGTGACGCACTACCCGTGCATCAACTGTGCGAAGATTCTCGCGGCGGCGGGGATCGCGCGCGTGAAATACCGTCTCGATTACCAGAACGATCCGCTGGTCGCGCCGTTGCTGGCCGATGCGGGGGTATCGATCTTGAAACTCTAACCGGGGCTGACTTGCCATGCGCGAACGCCGCAAAGAAACGAAAGACACGCTCGCCGGCTCATTGCTGCTGGCGCACCCGTCGATGCGCGATCCGAACTTTCGGCGCAGCGTGGTGCTGATGTCGGTGCACAACGCCGAGGGGGCGATGGGCGTGGTGTTGAACCGGCCGATGGGGAAGCGGCTGGGGGAATTTAGCGGCGATTTTGCGCTCGGGGCGCTGGCGGCGGTGCCGATGTTTACGGGCGGACCGGTGCAGGCGGAGCAGGTGGTGCTCGCGGCGTGGGAATCGCGGCCGGACGGGTTTCGCCTGCATTTCGGCGTCGAGCCGGACAAGGCGATCCAGTTGCTCGCGGAGGAAGACGCGCACGTGCGGGCGTTCGTCGGCTACTCGGGGTGGTCGGCGGGGCAGTTGGAAAACGAGATGAAGCACCACACCTGGGTCGTGGCGGATGTGCCGGAGGATTTGTTGACGCAGCCGCAGGACGACACGCTTTGGCGCACGGTGCTCCGGCGGGAGGGAGCGGAGTGGCGCCTGCTGGCCGACGAGCCGGAGGATCCGGAGCAGAATTGACCACGGCCGCGGCGAGGGGGACGCGGGCCGGGCGACGGGCGTGGCGAATCAGTTTTTCGCGCGAGGGGACATTTCAGTTGACAGGGGGTGGGGGTCACTCTGTTTTCACGCCTTTTATGAAAGTTGTTTCCTCCATCAAATCCGCCAAGAAGCGTCACCCGGCCTGCCAGGTCGTCCGTCGCAAAGGCAAGATCTACGTCATCAACAAAGTCGAGCCGCGTTACAAGGCGCGCCAAGGCTGATTAAACCTCCACTACCGCGATGAAAGCCGAAGGACATCCCACTCTCAACCACGTTTGCTTCCTCGATATCGGGACAGGCAAGCGTTTCCTGACGAAGTCCACCATGAAGTCTGCCCGTAAAGAGCAGATCGACGGTGTGGAATACTTCGTCGTCGCACGCGACGTCACGATGGATTCGCATCCCGCATACACCGGCGAGAAGCGCCTCGTCGACACCGCGGGCCGCGTCGAAAAGTTTACGACGAAGTTCAAGCGCGGCGCCGCCAAGAAGTAAGTGGCCGCCGGCGAATTGCGCCGTCTTTCCCGCCCTCCGGCAACGGAGGGCTTTTTTGTGGCCGGCCGTTACGAGGCCGCGGCGGCGGGCTGGGGGGGCGCGTAGTCGAAGAGGCCGCGCTTCTTGATCGCGGCGACGACGGCGCCCGGGACCATCTGCTCCCAGGTCGGGTCGTTTTCCTTGATACGGCGCAGGACATCCCGGGAGAAGATGTGCAAAATGGTGCGGTCGAAGCCGACGATGCAGTCGATGTAGTGGTTCTCGAGGAGGTGGTCGTAGAGGTTGCGCAGGTGCTCGACGATATGGACGTTTTTCGCGGTGATGAGGACGTTGGACGCGAACGCATGGTGGGCGACGGAACCGGGCATGGGCACGGCCTGGCCGGTCAGGAGGAACTTGTCGTAGGCTTCCTGCCGCATCGGGTAAATGTAGAGCCGGACGGCGTGGCGGAAGAGGCGGCCGAAGGATTCGAGGATGCCGCCCTCGAGGTTCTCGTAGTATTTCTCGTTGAAGATTTCGAGGAGGTTGTTGATGCCCATCGCGACGCCGATCATCTCCTTCGTGTAGCGGCGGAAATAGGACGTGAGCCGGTAATATTCGGAGTAGTTCGAGATGAGGACGGTGAACCCGATATCGGCGAGGAGATCGACGCGGGAGAGGAAGTCGCGGGCGTCGAGTTCGCCGGCGGCGAGGAGGTTGTTCATGGTGATTTCCATGAGCACGACGACGTCCTTGCCCTTGACGTTGGGCTCCTGGACGAACTGGGCGGTGGCGCAGTTGAGCATGTCGACGTTGACGTGGGTGACCGGGCGGAAACTGCCGCGTTCGACGAGAATGGCCTTTTTGTAGAGGACTTCGGACGGCTGGAGGACCTCGCCCTGGGTGCCGAAGAGCACGGCGTTGGTGAGGCCGTGCTGGACGAGGGCGAGCGACATCAGGCGGTTGTCCACGTGCGCGAAGGCCGGGCCGGTGAAGTTCAGCATGTCGATCTCGATGCGGTCGGGCGTGAGCTGGTCGAGGAGGGACGCGATGAATTTGCGCGGATCGTCGCGGTAGTAGAAGGCGCCGTAGATGGCGTTGACGCCGATGATGCCGAGGGCCTGCTGCTGGAGGACGTTTTCCTTGTCCCACATGCGCACGTGGAAGACGATTTCGCTCGGCGGGCTGCCGGGGGCGGATTGGAAGCGGATGCCGGCCCAGCCGTGGGCTTCGTTGGTGCCTTTGAAATTTCGGGCGGAGACGGTGTTGGCGAAGACGAAAAAGGTGGTGCGGTCGCCGCGTTGCTCGGCGAGGCGGGCGTGGAGGAGCGCGTATTCGTGGTCGAGCATGAGCGCGAGGCGCTCGCGGGAGACGTAGCGGGGGGCCTTGCCGTAGATTGCGTCGCTGAACGACATGTCGTAGGCGGAAATCGACTTGGCGATGGTGCCGGAGGCGCCGCCGGCCTGGAAGAACATGCGCGCGACCTCCTGCCCGGCGCCGATTTCGGCGAACGTGCCGTAGATGGGCTCGTCGAGATTGATCGTGAGCGCCTTGCGGTTGGTGGTGAGGAGTTCTTTCTCCTTTTGCTCGCTCATGGGTGGTTAAGATGAGGACGCCGGTCCGGGGCGCAACCCCGGTGTGGGGCGGCGGGTGACAACGGTGCAAAATCGGTGGACATGGCGGTGAAAAAAAGGGGCGGGCGAGGCAACGGGTGTTTCGACTGGAGGAAGCGGGGAAAGCGACTACGGTGCCAACTTCGCATGAAAAATTTCTTCACCTCGATGCTGGGTGCGCTGGTCGCGTTGTTCATCTTTTCCGGGGGCGCCTTTGTGGTGTTTGTCGGTTTTGTCGGGGCGATCGCGGCGATGGGTGGCGGGGAAAAGGTGACGCCGGAGTTCGAGAAGGGCGCGTATCTGGTGTTTGATTTGTCGACCAACATCACCGACGCGCCGCCGGCGATCGACTTCGGTTCGTTGGGCGGCGGGCGGGTCGACACGCTGCAGCTCCGCACGGTCACGCGCGCGCTCCGGGCGGCGGCGAAGGACGAGCGGATCGCGGGCGTGTTTGTCACGGGTGCGCTGCGGCCGGCGGATTATGGCTCGGGTTTTGCGGCGCTGAAGGAAGTGCGGGCGGCGCTGGCGGGAGTGAAGGCGGCCGGCAAACCGGTGGTGGCCTATCTGACCCAGGCGACGGCCAAGGACTATTATCTGGCATCGGCCGCGGGGAATCTCGCGCTCGACCCGTACGGGATGATCATCATGCCCGGGCTCGCGAGCGAGCCGATGTTTTTTGCCGGGGCGTTTGAGAAATACGGCATCGGCGTGCAGGTCACGCGGGTCGGAAAATACAAATCCGCCGTTGAGCCGTTCACGCGGACGAGCATGAGCCCGGAGAGCCGCGACCAGCTCCAGAAATTGCTGGACGACGTGTGGGGCGGCGTGCTGACCGACATCGCGCCGAGCCGCGGCATCGCGGTGGACGAAATCCAGGCGACGGTGGACGCCGAAGGGCTGATCCGTCCGGAAAAGGCCAAGGCGGCCAAGTTCATCGACCGGATCGCGTATCGCGACGAGATCTACGACGAACTGAAAGCCAAGACGGGGCGCGCCGGGTCCAAGCAGGCCTTCAAGCAGATCACGCTCGCGGATTACGCCAGAATTTCAAAGGACATCGCAGATGCGCCGGCGAAGGCCGCGGACGACGGGGGCAGTTCGTCCGGCAAGGGGCGGGTCGCGGTCGTGTATGCGGAGGGTGAAATTGTCGACGGCGAGGGGGACGACGGCGACGTCGGCGGATCGCGGTTTTCCCGGGAGCTGCGCAAGCTCCGGCAGGACGACGACGTGAAGGCGGTCGTGCTCCGGATCAACAGCCCGGGCGGCAGCGCGTCGGCTTCCGAGACGATCCAGCGGGAAGTCCGGCTGATGAAAAAGGTGAAGCCGGTCGTGGTTTCGATGGGCAGTTACGCGGCGTCGGGCGGGTATTGGATCGCGGCCTACGGGGACCGGATCTTTGCGGAGCCGACGACGATCACGGGATCGATCGGGGTGTTCGGCGTGCAGTTTGACGTGAAGAAGCTGTCGGGCGATTTCGGGCTGACCTTCGACACGGTGAAGACGGGGAAATTTGCCGATGTCATCAGCATTACGCGGCCGAAAACGGAGGAGGAGCTGGCGGTGTTCCAACGGATGGTGGACTGGATTTACGGCGAGTTCGTCGGCAAGGTGGCCGAGGCCCGCGAGCTCAAGCGCGAGGTGGTGGAGGAGATTGCGCAGGGTCGGGTGTGGTCGGGGAGCGAGGCGAAGAAGCTGGGGTTGGTCGACGAACTCGGCGGGCTGGATGCGGCGATCGGGTATGCGGCGGCGCAGGCGAAGCTTGGCCCGAACTACCGGCTGGTGGAATATCCGCGGCCGAAGGAACTGTTCGAGGCCGTGCAGGATTTCATCGAGAAGCTGGCGCCGAACAATGCCCGTGCGCCGGGGTTGGCGATGCAGGTCGCGCAACGCATCGAGAGCGAAGTGAAGGTGCTGCGCACTTTCAATGATCCGCAGGGCGTTTATGCGCGCCTGCCGTTGAATCTTTCGATCCACTGAGCCGGCACCCTTTCCCATGACCCATACTTTGATCCAAGACTGCGCGGCGACGGCGATTCCGGCGGGCGACGCGCTGACGCTGACGAGCGGCACCGAGGTGTTTATCACGCAGACGCTGGGCGGCAACGTCACGGTGCGGACCGACCGGGGGTTGTTTCGCATCGCGAAAGAGAACAGCGGGGCGATCGGCGGCTATACGCCGGCGGCCGCCGAGGTGGCCGGTGTGGCGGGCGATTTCAGCGAGGCGGCCGTGTGGGCGGCGCTGAAGACGTGTTTCGATCCGGAGATCCCGGTCAACATCGTCGACCTGGGGCTGGTTTACGATCTCTCGATTGAAACGACGGCGACCGGTGGGCACGCGGTGGACGTCAAGATGACGTTGACGGCGCCCGGCTGCGGCATGGGGCCGGTGATCGCCGAGGATGCGCGGGAAAAGATTTCGCATCTGCCGACCGTCGAGACGGCGAAGGTGTACATCGTGTGGGATCCGCAATGGACCCCGCAGATGATTTCGGCGACCGGGCGCAAGGTGTTGGGTTTGGAGTAAGCGGGCGCGCGAACGGGCGGCGCGCAGATCGGGCGGCTGCCGGTGCGCGACGCGGCGGAGGTGTGCCCGCCGCGCGGGTCAGTCAACGCCGTCGACCACGCGAAAGACGATGGGGACGCGCATGCGGGTGTTGACTTTGCGACCGGCGCGAACGCCGGGGCGGAATTTCCATTTTTGCACACCGGTCAGGGCGGCGACTTCGAAGTCGTGGTGCGAGCTCTCGATCGCGACGGGGTTTACGACCAGGCCCTGGACGTCGACGATGAACTCGACGAGCACGGTGGCGGTGAGTCCTTCCCGTTTCAGCGCCATCGGGTAGATGGGGGCCGGCTGGATGACGGGAGCGGGGTGCCGGTCCAAGTCCGCGAGGTTGAAAATATTGCCCATGCCTTCGCCCGGGCGACTGCCGCGCCGGATGCCTTCGGGGACGGTCCAGACCTTGGTCAAATTGATGTCGGGGCGTTCGACCAGGGAATTGAAGTCGATCTGTTGTACGAAGTCGGTGGGCTGGGGGATTTGCGGCAGATCGGCCTGCATCGGGGCCGGGGCGCCGAGATCGGGTTTCACGCCGGTGTCTTCGTTGGGCGCCGGTTCCGGGTCCTCCAAGTCTTTTAGTTGGGGAATCGTGAAGGTGAGGGCGATGAGGTTCGGGTCTTTCGGACGGGCGGTTTCTTTTTTGCGCTCGCTGAGGCCGAAAAGGATCCCCGCGTGGACGGCGACCGAAACGAGAATCGCGAGCACGAGGCTCACCCGGGAGCGGTGCGGGCAGGCATAGCGCCAGTAGCCGGGCGGAGCGTGGCGGGGCGTTCGCTCGAGTTCCGGCCGGGTTTGCACGTTTAGCGCCGCGGGGGACACCGGCACGGGGTACGCAGTCGTTGTCATGTGTCCAATATACGGCAGATCCGGCCGCGGCTCGTCGCACGGCTTGGCGGAGACTGTGCATTCTTTGCGGCGTGGCGGGCGCACCGCATCGGCGCCCCGGCGCACCCCGGCGCGCTGCGGCTACGCGGTGATCGTTTCGAGGGAGCAACCGTCGCTGACAGCGTTGGGGGTCTCGCAATTGGGCCGGGCGATGACGCCGGGGTAGGGCTCCGGGGCGAATTCGCGGGTTGGGTCCGCCAAGAGGTGGCGGTCACACACGGCAAAGAGCTGGGTTTCGCTGTCGGTGCGGCGCATGTCGTGGAGAAACGCCCCGGTGGGATCCACGCTCTGGCCGACGAAATTGAGATATTTTTTCATCTTATTTACGTGGTCGCGCTCGGGCAGGCCGGGCGCCTGGGTGGCGCGGTAGAGCCGTTCCACGTAATCACGCGCGTCGGCCAGGGAGAGGCGCGTCACGGGTTGGCCGGCGAACTGTTCGCGGCACTGGCGGAAGATCCACGGGTTGCGGATGGCGTGGCGGCCGATCATGACGCCGGCGGCGCGGGTTTCGGCCAAAATGGCGGCGGCCCGGGGGGCGGAGGTGACGTTGCCGTTGGCGAGGACCGGGCAACGCGCGCGGGCGACCGCTTGTGCGATGAAGTCGTAGTGTACCTCGCTGCGATACATCTCCTTAACGGTGCGGCCGTGGACGCTGAGGAGATCGACGCGGTGCTCGTTGACCAGATCGATGACGGGGTCGAGCGCGGTGGTATCGTCAAAGCCGATGCGCATCTTGACGGTGAAGAGACCGGGGACGATCGAGCGGAGGCAGGCCAGGATTTCGCCGATGCGGGCGGGGTCGCGGAGGAGACCGCCGCCGACGTTTTTCTTGTAAACCTTGGGCGCGGGGCACCCAAGGTTGAGATCGATGCCGGCCACGTTGTGGCGGAGGAGTTCCTCGGCGGTGCGGGCGAGGTGGCCAAGGTCCTCGCCGATCAGCTGCGCGAAGACGGGGCGGCCGGTGGCGTTCTCGTCGATCGAGCGGAGGATGTGCTTCTCCGGGCGCGACTGCGCGTGGACGCGGAAGAACTCGGTGAAAAAATAATCGGGGGCGCCGTAGTGGGCGACGACGGCCATGAACGCCAGGTCGGTCACGTCCTGCATCGGTGCGAGGGCGGTGAGGGGCTGGCCGGCGCAGAGGGCGGACGGCAGGCGGCGGGCGGGAGCCACGGACGGGGCGGCGGCGATCACTTGTCGTCTTCGGCGGCGCCCGGTTCGCCTTCCTCGGCCTGCTGCTTGAGCACGCGCTCGAGGATCTCGGTCATGTCCTCCACGGTGTCGAAGACGGCGCGGGCGACGTAGATCGGGCGCTTTTGCTGGAGCGCGAGCACGATCGAGTCGCTGGGGCGGGCGTCGAGTTCGATGATTTTCTTCCCGAGCTCATTTTCCATCTTGAGCAAGATGCGGGCGAAGAACGTGCCCTCGCGGGCGTCGTTGATCACAATATGCTCCAGACGCGCGCCCAGACCGAGGAGCACACTGCCGATCAGATCGTGGGTGAGCGGGCGGTCTTTTTTCACGCCGTTGAGCGTCATCTGGATGGCGTTGCCGACCGAGTGGTCGACGTAAATGACGAATGTTTTGGTGTCGTCACCGAGGAACACGGCGCAGCCGTTGGCGGTGGGCATGACCCCCTTGATGGTGACGGCGACGACGTCGGTTTGCATGGCGAGGGAATGTGCGGACCGCGGCGCGAAGTGCAAGCAAGCGAGCGCGGGGTCGGTCTGGCGGGGTGTTCCGGCGTAAAACGAAGCGCTCAAGTGAAACGGTGGCCACCATGGGAAAATTCCCTCGTGGGATGATCCCGCTCGCCCGGCGCTGCCACGCTCCGGCGCCGCCGATTTTGCGCGTGGGTTTTATTCTCCCGCGTCACAGGCGGATCACCGCTGCGGCGATATGGTCCTTCTCGGCGCCCTGGGCGGTGGATTCTGGCGCGCGTGGGTGGCGAAGAGCCTCATTCTCGGCTGACGCGCGCCAAGCCAGGCGAACTCCGTTTGGTTTACGGATGGCGCTCTTACTCGTGTCGCCGGGCTCAGCTGCCGCAGGCCTCACGGGCGGGGGCCGGTCGAGCGGTTGCCAGCGGCGGCGGAGCGCGACGGCGACAGGGTCGCGGGCTCGTTGGATTCGCGCAACGGCCGTGTGCGGCCAACGCAGCGGCGATTCAGGCGATGGGGCGCGACGTGGCGTCGCACCGGGCGATCGCTGGGCGGCGGATCGATACGGCGGGGTGGTCGGGCGGAGCACGGGTGGCGACGCCGGTCGCGCTCGGCGGACTGGCGAAGGGCGTGATCGCAGGCAGCGCGGGGTTTCCGGCGAGTGGGGACGGGGTGCCCGGCACGGGGTCAGCGGGCTTGGCGGAGGCGGCCCGGGGGGAGGCGGAGCCGTTGTTCGAGCGACGGCGCAACGAGCGCCCGGATGGGACGCCGTGGCCCAACTACGGACGAATCCGCCGGAGCCGGCGGGACGGGGGCGGCGCGGACGGAGCGGGCGGGTCGGCGACCACGCCCGGACTCAGGCCAGTTTGACGAGGTCGGCGGTGGCCGGGACGTCCTTGATAATCTGCGACGGCTCGGGGCCGACGCCGAGGTAGCGGAGATTGGGGAGCTTGTCGGCGGCGGGCCACGGGGCGCCCTCGTAGGCGACGTCGAGGGTGGCCTTCATCATCGCGGCGACGTAGCGCTGGGCGTTGGTCGGGAGCTGCGCGAAGTGGCGGATCAGGGAGATGTCCTCGGTCCAGCCGGGGTGCTGCGTGTAAACGGGCCGGAGGGTTTTGCGGACGGCCTCGTTTCGGGGGACGTGGTGGTAAGTTTTTCCGGCGGCGTCCTGATAAGACGTGCAGATGAGCAGGTCGCCCTGCCACTCGCCGCTGTGGGTGAGGGCGTCGGACTTGTTGATCATGACGTCCTGAAAACCGCCGTAGCGCAGGGCGTCGCCTTTTTCGACGGCGTCGAACCAGCCGACCATGCGCTGGCGGCCGGTGCTGGTGCCGAACTCGATGCGCTTGAGTTTCCCGGCGAGCGGGTGCGCGTCGTCCATCTGCGTGAGGAAGGTGTGGGTGCCGACCTTGGTGTCGTAGGCTTTGGCGACGCCGAAGGTGTGGATGCGCTGCACAGGGATGCCGGCGCTTTCGAAAAACTCGGGCGTGTAGGTGTGCGAGGCGGTGACGTTGGGCGAGAAGCCGTGGCGTTTGTCGAGCCAGTAGGCCTGGCCGAATTCGCCGATGATGGTATGGCCGGCGTGCAGCTCGCGGAGGATGAGTTCGCGGACTTCGCCGATGTTTTTCGCGAGAGCGGTGCCGGCGGCCCAGTAGGTCGCGGTGAGGGCGTCGAGGTTAAGGGTGAAGGGCGCGGGGCCGCGGAACGGCGTGAAGTCGAATTCGGCCGGGGTGAAGACGCCGAGTTCGAGGGCTTCGGCGTTGGCGCGGAGTTCGGCGGCGGTGAGTTTGTCAAAGAAGCCGGCGAAGGTTTCGGGGCTGACGCGGTAGACGTGTTGGATGGTGCGCAGGGCGCGGTCGGCGCGCTGGGCAAGTTTGCGGGCGAAGAAGTTCGGGCCGGCGAGGAAATCGGAAAAGGTGATCTGCTGCTGGCCGACCTCGTCGAGGTAGGCGGGGGTGATGCCGCGGCCGGTGGAGCCGCGCGGTTCTTCGCCGAGGACGTGGACGCGGTAGTCTTCGGTGGCGAGATCGAGGAGGCGGTGGGTGAGGTCGGAGACCATCGTGCGCTCGTCGATGAGGAGGCGGGAGAGGATGGCGTGGCCCTTGAGTTCGAGGGGCTTGGTTTCCCACCAGATTTTACGCGGGTCGGCAACGACGCCGGCGCCGATGCAGAGGTGGGCGGCGTCACGGACGACGACGCCGGCGGGGAGGAGGTTGAGCTTGATGCCGCCGGCGGTGTGCCCGGAGTTGGCGCCGCCGTTGACCTTGAGGACGACGGAGACGGAGGAGGGGGTGCCGCGGAGCTCGTCGGCGACCTCGGGAATGAGCCGGCCTTTGCCTTCGTCACCGAGGGAGATTCCGACGTCGGCGATCAGTTGGCTGGAAAAGGGGAAGAGGGACATGGGTTGCGAAAAAGGAAGTGCAACCGAGCCGGTGCCGAAGGGCGGACCGTCCCCTGTTGCCGGAAAGGTGAAACGCGGCGGGGCGGGGGAGGGCAACAATAAATCAGAGCGATGACGCGGGGAAGTGCCGGGCCCAGTCGGTGCGCCTCGCGGCAGCGCGGGGGATTTTTTGCGGGTGGCGCAAACGGGCATTGCGCAATGTGGAGGCGGGGCCGACTCTCGCGGCTCGTCCTTGTTGGTCAGCTGTTTCCCTCCCCATGGCCCGCGCTAAATCCCCCGCATCCTCCGCCCAATCCACCGCCACCATCGGTTTCGAGGCCAAGCTCTGGCTCACCGCCGACAAACTCCGCAACAACATGGACGCGGCGGAATACAAGCACGTCGTCCTCGGCCTCATCTTCCTCAAATACATCTCCGACACCTTCGAGGAACACCGCGCCAAACTCCTCGCCGGCCAGGGTGACTACGCCGGTGCCAACGCCGAAGACCCCGACGAATACAAAGCCGAGAACGTCTTCTGGGTGCCGAAGGAAGGCCGCTGGTCCCATCTTCAGTCATCGGCCAAGCAGCCCACCATCGGCAAACTCGTGGACGACGCCATGGTCGCCATCGAGCGCGACAACCCGCGACTCAAAGGCGTCCTCCCCAAGGACTACGCCCGCCCCGGCCTCGACAAGCAGCGCCTCGGCGAACTCATCGACGTCATCGCCACTATCGAACTCACCGCCGCCAGCGAGGGCGAGAAGACGCACCGCTCCGTGATCTGCTTGGCCGAGTTTACGAGTATTTCCTCACCCGTTTCGCCAGCGCAGAGGGCAAGAACGGCGGCCAGTTCTACACCCCGTCCTGCGTGGTGCGCTGCCTCGTCGAAATGCTCGCCCCCTACAAAGGCCGCATTTACGACCCCGCCTGCGGCTCCGGCGGCATGTTCGTGCAGTCGGAAAAATTCGTCGAATCCCACGGCGGCAAGCTTGGCGACATCTCCATCTACGGCCAGGAGAGCAACGCCACCACCCGCCGCCTCGCCGTGATGAACCTCGCCCTGCGCGGCATCGAGGCCGACTTCGGCCCCGAGCACGCCGACACCTTCCGCCGCGACCTCCATCCCGACCTCCGCGCCGATTACGTCCTGGCCAACCCGCCCTTCAACGACTCCGACTGGTTTCGCAAGGACGACGACGTGCGCTGGCAGTTCGGCGTCCCGCCCAAGGGCAACGCAAACTTCGCCTGGGTGCAGCACTTCATCCACCATCTCGCCCCGCAGGGCATGGCCGGCTTTGTCCTCGCCAACGGCAGCATGTCTTCAAACCAGTCCGGCGAAGGCGACATCCGCAAAGCCCTCATCGAGGCCGA
>CAJAYO010000290.1 GCA_903948415.1 uncultured Opitutia bacterium
CCGTCGACGTCGACTCGCCCAACGCGACCGTGAGAGTTAACACCAAACGACCCGGCCACGCGTTCGAGCAGGTGGCAGTCAGCGTCAACGGTCTCGCGACCTCGGCTACCGGCCACGACGCCATTCCATTCCGGACGACTTACGATGCGTTGCACCGTGTCTCGACCCGCGTCGACCCCCGCGCCGGTGCGACCACTCGGCACTACCACCCCACCACGCCGTTGGTTTCCTGGATTGAGGACGCCACCAAGACCACCACCGCTCCCGGCAACGCGGTCGCCTACGGTTATGACTCCTCGGGCCGCGTCACCGCGGTGACCGACCCCACCGGCAAGGTCGCGCGCACAAGCTACCATCCCTTGGGCCAAATCCTCCAGCAGTGGGGCGACGCCGTCTACCCGGTTTCCTATGATTACACCGCCTTGGGCGAACGAAAGACACTCACCACCTACCGGTCCGGTCCCAATTGGGCGGACGAGTTCTGGCCGGGAGGCACGTCGTCCAGCGTCACAACGTGGACCTATGACGGGCCCTCCGGGTTTTTGAGCGCCAAATCCGACGCCGTGGGCGCCAGTGTCGACTACACCTACAACCTGCGTGGGCACGTCTACCAGCGTAAGTCTCCCCGCCGTTTTCCGTCCGATTCCCCGGCCGCGGCCGACCGCATTACCACCACCTACGGTTACGATGCCAACACCGGCGAACTGCTCACCACCACCTATTCCGACGGCACGCCGGCGCTGACCCACACTTACACGCGGGCCGGGCAGATCGAGTCCGTGACGCAGGCCGCGGACCAAGGCGGTGCGGGCTCGGTCGATTTCATCTCTGACCCGACCGCTCCTTGGCGCCGGTCGACCGAAGATTGGGGCGGCTTCTACGGCGGCCGCGTCATCACGGAGCTCTATGAGTCAGCCAACACCGTGGGTGCCGCCAACGGTTTCTACACCCACGCGCCTGCGACCGTGCGCGGCCGGTCCCGGGGGTTTCAAATCGGCGTCATCGGGAGTGCCGCCAATCTCGCCCGGGACCGCAACGAAACCCTCACCTATTCCAGCCACGGGCGCATCGTTGGCGTGAGCAGTCGCCCAAGCACGTCCCCGTTGCGCGACTTCGTCTACGGCTACGTGCCGAACTCGTCGCTGGTTTCCGGTTACACCAGCGGAGCCTTCGCTCAGGCCATCGCCTTTGAGCCGAACCGCGATCTCCCGCGGCAGATCGCGACGACCTCGACCGTCCCCGCCTTCGCCACCATCACCCAACACGACTACGTGCACAACGCCCGCGGCGAGCGCGAGTCCGCCAAACAGGGGGGCGCGGCGTTCGCGGACTTCGGGGCCTCGACCTACTACCGCTACGCTTACAACGCCCGGGGAGAGGTGCGCAGCGCGGCCAACTACCTCGGCGAAGACCCAAACACCGCCAAGGCGCCCCAGCTTTCGGGCCGCCACTTCGCCTACGACTACGACCCCGCCGGCAATCGCCTCTCGGCCAGCCGGACGGGGGTCGTCAAACCGTCCACGCCGCCTGAGGAAGATCCGGCCGACACCTACGTTCCCAATGACCGCAACCAATATGAAGCGAAGGAGAACAACGCCTACACGGTCGGCGGCACGGCCCACGACCAGGCCACGGTCACCGTCACGGGCGCGAGCCTGCCGGTCACCGTGGGGCGGCAGGGCAGGTTCTGGGGTGCGCAGATCTTCCTGCCCGACTCCGGCTCGCTTCCGACCAAGGCCGCGCTGACCATCACCGCGGCGCTCGGCGCCACCGCGCAAACGCAGAACCGCACCGCCTATGTTGCGGCCGGCGCCCAGAGCTTTGCCTATTTCGCGGACGGCAATCTGAAGAGCGACGGTGTCTGGACCTATACCTGGGACGCCGAGAACCGTCTGATCCGGATGGACGCCGAGAGCGGCGCCGTCGGCGCCGGATTTCCCGACCGGTGGCTGGAGTTCAAGTATGACTATCTGGGGCGCCGCATTCAGAAACGGTCCGTCAACGTCACCGCCGGCACCGACACGTATCGCCGTTACCTTTACGATGGCTGGAATCTCGTGGCGGAGTTCGACGCGACGGCAACCGGCTGCGGCGCGCTCCTGCGCAGCTTTACGTGGGGCCTGGATGTCACCGGGTCGCTGGCCGACAGCGGCGGGGTGGGGGCGCTCGTGCAGATCACGGACCACGCCGGCGGCGGCGCGGTCTACCTTCCCGCCCGGGATGCCAACGGCAACATCACCGCCCTCATCGACACCGGTGCCACCGCCGCCGGCGCGAATCCGGTCGCGGC
>CAJAYO010000291.1 GCA_903948415.1 uncultured Opitutia bacterium
CCGGGGAGCGCGACGGTGGCCTCGAGTTGGTAACTCCACGGGCGGTCGTCGCCGGCGACGGTGACGCGGTCGGTGAATGCGTCCTGGACGAAGCGTTTGGCGCGGGGGGCGCGCATTTGGGCGAGGAGGGCTTCGAGCGCGTTTTTTTTCGCGGCCGGTTCGGCGGCGAGGACGGTGAGCCAGGTTTCGTGGGCGGCGAGCTTGTGGGAATAGAGCGGAGCGGCGTCGGGCCGGGTGGAGGTCAGGGTGAGGGCGGTGATGGTGGCGGTGGGCGGGAGGGCGGGGAGCTGGCGTTCGCGCCAGTCGCGCGGGGCGACGGGGAGTTCGCGGCGCAGGTCGAGGTCGACGGCGTAGATGGAGCCCTTGGGGTTGGTGAGCGGATCGAGGCGCGCGTAGGTGGCGCCCTGGGCGTCGGTGCCGAGTTGCAGGGTGACGGTGGCAGACGGGTTGGGCCTGGGGGGTTGGGGGTTGGGGGCGGGCGCCGCGGGGCCGGCGAAGGTGAGGGTGAGTTCGCGTTCGGGGCGGTTGAAGCCCCACTTTTCCAGGTCGGCGTTGGCGGGGGCGTCGCTGACGAAACCGCCGGGATCTTTGGCGGAGAGGAGGGTGAGTTGCTCGAGCAGGCGTTGCACGACGGCGCGGTCGGCGGGGAGGGTCTGCGGGCCGGAGGCGGTGTCGCCGCGGCGGACGATCTGCCAGGTGGCGTCGGCGGGGGTGGTGCCGGCATCGAGCCGTTGGAGGGTGAGCGGGGGTTGGTTGGGGGCGGTGAGGGCGACGGCGGTGACGCTCGGGAGGTCGAATTCGAGGAGGCGTTTTTCGCGGAGGCGGACCTGGGCGTTGCGGAGGGTTTCGACGAGGGCGGTGGGCACGGCGACGGTGAAGACGGCGGCGCGGCCTTCGAGCTGGGCGTAGTATTCGGTCTCGGAGGCGGGCTGAGCGCTGAGAGCGGAGAGCGGAGGGTTCGGAGTGGGAGCGGGAGGGAGGGCGATTTGAGATACGGGGGCGGGCACGGGATCGCCGAGGAAGAGGGTTTCGCGGCGGTTGTTGCCCTCGAGGGTGACGCGGAGTTTCGGGTCGACGGAGGGGAGGGTCGCGGGCGGGGCGGCGGGGCTGAAGGATTTGACGCGGAGGTCGTTGAGGCCGGCGATGGCGAGGTCGACGGCGGTTTTGCCGGCGCGGGCGTTGTTGATGATGGTGTCGAAGAGCCAGCGGTTGTTTTCGCGGCGGATGCGGAGGCGGACGGCGGCGGACTGCACGAGGAGGCCGCGCGCCTCGTAGGCGGGGACGGTGAGCAGGGTGTCGGCGCGGAGCTTATCGAGGCCGAGCGAGAGGCTGTCGGCGAGGCCGCGGGCGACGACGTGGATGCGTTCGCCGTCGGGGGAGAGGATGTAGAGGCGGTTGCCGATGTTGGTGGCATCGCCGATGCGGAGGACGGTGGGGGGGGCGTCGCCGGAGGCGAAGGAGACGGTGAGTTTGGGGCGGTCGAGGCCGTAATCGGCGAGGGACATGGTATTGGCCGCAAGATCCTTGGCACTGAAGCTGGAGACGTTTTCGAGGAGCTGGAGTTCGTGGAGGATGCTGTTGACGACGTGGAGATTGGCGGGCCACTCGAGGGGTTGGGTGAGCCACCAGGTGTCGCCGCGGCGGGTGAGGCTGAAGGAGCCGCCGGGGACGGTGCTGGTGAGGGTGAGGGTGCGGATGTCGGCGGCTTCGGGGCCGAGGACGCGGCTGCGGGCTTCGCGGGCGCGGGGATCGGTCATCCAGGGGCGCTCGAATTTGAAGATGAAGAAGAAGAGCGCGACGTTCAGGAAGACGAGGACGAGCGTGACTTTGGTGCGCATGGAAAAGGATGAAGTCGGAAGGTGAAGTTTAAGGGCCGCGCCGGGCGAGTCGGGGAGTGGGGGCGCTTCAGCTTAAACGGATGGCTGCAACGGGCGGGGGGCCTCAGCGGCGGCGGGCCCAGTAGACGGCGAGGCCGAGGAGGCCGGCGATGCCGGGGAGGACGAAGAGGAGGGCGTAGCGGAGTTTCAAGAACGCGTCGGCGCTGAGGGCGAGTTGGAAGCGCTCGATGGGGCGGGCGGGGATGTTGAGCTGGGTGTCGCGGTCGACGGTCCAGTTTACGGCGTTGAGAAAGAGGTTCAGGTTGCCGGCGTTGACGATGCGGTTGTTGACGGGGAGGTCGCCGGTGCCGAAGACGACGAGGCGGCCGCCGCGGACGCTGAAAGGGAGGTTGTCGCGGACGGCGAGGCGTTCGGAGGCGACGACGACGCCGAGGCGGTCTTTGGGGTCCATGCCGGGGAGCGGGGCGATATCGATGCCGCGGTTGAATTGGGGGAGCTGGCTGAGATCGCGGTAGCTGACCTCGCCCCAGGCGGTGGGGGAGGTGGCGGCGAGGGTGACGGTGTTGAGGCCGTTGCCGGTGGCGCGGCCGGGGTCGGGGCGGACGGTGCGGGTGCGGCCGAGGAGGAGTTTGAAGTTGTAGCTGATGAGCGTCTGGGTGATGGGGTGGGTTTTGTCGAAGGCGAGGATGACGAGGTCGCCGGCGTCGCTGACGTTGGCGGGGCCGGTGTCGTAGACGAGGTCGTCGTCGACGAGGACGCCCCAGTCGAGGAGGAGGTCCTCGAGGCCGTGGGAGAAACCGGGGGCGAGGAAGAGGAGGAGGCGGCCGGCGTTGGCGCGGAGGTAGTCGCGGAGGAGTTCCTGTTCGACGGGGGTGAAGCGGCTCTGGGGGGCGACGGCGACGAGGAGGGAGGCGTCGGCGGGGATTTTGCGGGCGACGGAGAGGTCGAGGCCGTCGACCTCGAAATTGCGGACGCGGAGCTGGTCGCGGATGACGGTGAGGCCGCGGTTGCCGTCGGTTTCGTCGGGGCGGAGTTCGCCGTGGCCGGCGAGGAAGTAGATTTTTTTGCGTTCGGGGCTGGAGACGTCGAGGAGGGCGGCGGTGAGGGCCTGTTCGCCCTGGAAGGCGGAGCGCTCGGGCTGGCCGTCCTTGGTGCGGTTGTAGCGGTAGAGTTCGGTGAGGGTGACGATGCGGGGTTTATCGCCGCAGCGCAGGAGGATGACGTCGGGTTGGTCGAGGCCGAGGGCTTCGGCTTCGCGGCGGTTTTGATACACGTCGAGGTATTTGACGGTGATCTTGCCGGCGGGGTTGGCGTCGGTGGCGTTGGCGTATTCGCGGAGGAGGCCGCGGACCTCGGGGTTGTCGTTGTCGTCGCCGAGGGTGGCGACGATTTGGACGGGACGTTCGAGGTGCTGGATATAGGAGAGGGTTTCGGGGGAGAGGGAGAAGCGGCGGTGGTGGGTGAGGTCGAAGCGGGAGGGGTGGTTGCGGGCGAGGTAGTTGAGGCCGCCGAAGAGGGAGAGGAAGAGCAGGGCCTGGAGCACGAGGTTGAGCGTGCGGAGCCAGCGGGCGGTGCGGAAGCTGTCGAGGGAAGGCATCGGATCAGGTGCCCACGGAACACACGGAAGACACGGAAGAGAAAATGCCGTGCTGGAAGCTGAGGGGCGCGTTCATGGGATCGTGGGCGGTGGTCAGGAAAATAGGACTCAGCTGTGGAGCAGTTTCACCTCGACGCCGAGGATGCTGAAGATGAGGGCGAGGACGGTGCCGCTGAGGTAGAAGAGGACCTGGCGGGTGTCGATGACGCCGCGGGTGAAGTCCTCGTAGTGGGAAAAGATTTGGGCGTAATCGACGGCGGATTTGAGCGGGGCGAGGAGGTCGCGGCTGAGCCAGCTGGCGTCGGAGAGAAAGCGGACGCCGACGATCAGGCCGGCGAGCATGGCGAAGCAGAGGATGCCGGCGACGGCCTGGTTGCGGGAGAGGGAGCTGGCGAAAACGCCGACGGCGATGAAGAGGAGGCCGGAGACGGCGACGAAAAGATAGCCGCCGACGAGGGGGCCGGGGTCGAGGAAGCGGGAGTCGCCGGCGAATTTTTTGAGGATGAAAAAGAAGCCGGCGGTCGAGCCCCAGAGGGAGACGTAGAGGAGGTAGGCGGCGGAGTATTTGGCGAGGACGACCTCGGTGGTGGTGACGGGGGTGGTGAGGAGGGTTTCGATGGTGCCGAGCCGGCGCTCTTCGGCGAGGCACTTCATGGTGAGGAGCGGGACGATGAAGAGGACGGGAAACCAGAAGATGGAAAAGAAGACATGGGCGGGCGAGGTGTCCTGCGGGGTCTTGCTGTAGCTATCGAGGATGCCGGTGAACATGAAGCCCATGACGCCGAGAAACATGACGGCGGCGATGTAGGTGCTCGGGTTGACGAGGAGCATGCGGACCTCGTGGCTGAGGAGGGTGAAGTAGTGTTTCAAGGGTGGCGGAGGGCGGAGCGAGGAGAGCGGAGAGCCGAGAGCGAGGAACCGAAAGGGAGTGCGAAGCGCCCGCGGCTTATTTCGCCGCGGATTTGGGGGCGGCGACGGCGTCCCAGCTGCGGCGGGTGGCGGCGAGGAAAACGTCCTCGAGGGTGGAGTGGGTGCGGCTGAGGGAGCGGACGCGGAGGTTTTGGGCGAGCAGGGTGCGGAGGAGGGGTTCGCCGAGTTCCTCGGCGCGTTCGGTCGTGAGCGTGAGCCGGCGGAAGCCGGCCGGGTCGGGTTCGCCCGCGGTGGTGATGGCGAGGGTGGGTTCGACGGCGGCGAGGCTGGCGGGCAACGCCGCGAGATCGCCGGCGACCTCGAGTTCGTAAGTGGATTGGCCGAGGATTTCGCGGCGGAGGTCGGCGGGCGTGCCCTGGGCGACGACGCGGCCCTGGTTGATGATGAGGACGCGGTCACAGGTCATCTCGATCTCGGGGAGAATGTGGGAAGAGATGATGACAGTCATGCGGCCGCGGAGGCTCGCGATGAGATCGCGGACGATGAGGATTTGGTGGGGGTCGAGGCCGATCGTGGGCTCGTCCATGATGATGACGGGCGGTTCGGCGAGGATGGCTTCGGCGATGCCGACGCGCTGGCGGTAACCTTTGGAGAGTTGGCCGATGATTTTGTGCCGGACCCGTTTCAGGTCGCACAGTTCGAGGACCTCGTCGATGCGCGGGCCGAGTTTGCGGCGGGTGACTTCTTTCAGGCGGCCGCGAAAATAGAGATATTCGGAGACGCGCATGTCCTCGGGGAGGGGATTGTTTTCCGGCATGTAGCCGATCTTGCGCTTGATGTCGTCGGGCTGGGTGGCGACGGAGAGGCCGCAGATGTGGACGCTGCCGGAGGTGGCGGGCAGGTAACCGGTGAGGATGCGCATCGTGGTCGACTTGCCGGCGCCGTTGGGGCCGAGGAAGCCGATGATTTCGCCGCGGGCGACGGTAAAGCTGATATCTGCGACCGCGGTGACCCCCGCGTAGGTTTTGACGAGGTGCGAGACTTCGATGGCGAGCGGCTGATCGGGCATGACAGGAGGACGGGAAGAGACGAAAGAGAGAGACGTGACTGTCGCGAGTCCGTTCCGCGCGCTCAATGCTCAACTTTCGGGCGGGCCGGGCGGAGCCGCGGCGAGCAGGTCGGTCCGGTCTCGCGCCGGGGGCGACCGGAGCCGCGCGCGGCGGGGAGGCGGGGGCGGCTCACCGGGGGGATTTTTCGAGGCTCACCTCGCCGGCGCGGTAGCGCTGGGTGCGGCCGCGGGCGTCGCGGAGGAGGAGGGCGCCCTCGTCGTCGAGGCCGGCGACGGTGCCGGCGTGGCGGCGGCCGCCCTCGAGGACGGCGATTTCGCGGCCGCGGAGGATGTCGTAGCGGTGCCAGAGGTCGGCGAAGGTCCGGGTGTAGTCGCCGTCGACGAATTTTTGGTAGGCGAGGAAAATGCGGCCGATGAGGGCGGCGGTGAGGCGGTTGAAATCGAGCGGGGCGCCGGTGACCTCGGCGAGGGAGATGGCGCGCTGACCGAGGTCGGTGGGCCAACCGGCGGCGGAGCTGTTGATGTTGAGGCCGAGGCCGAAGACGAGGTCGCGGATTTGGTCGGAGTCGATGCGGGCTTCGGTGAGGATGCCGCCGGCCTTGCGGCCGTCGAAGAGGATGTCGTTGGGCCATTTCAGGCCGGGGGAGACTTTGGCGAAGTTGGCGAGGAGTTCGCAGACGTTGAGGCCCATCCAGAGCGTGAAGGCGCCCATGCGCTCGGGGGAAACGCGGGGGCGGAAGGCGACGCTGAGGTAAAGGTTGCCGTTGGCTTCGCTGTGCCAGGCGCGACCCAGACGGCCGCGGCCCTTGGTCTGGCGGCGGGCGAGGACGGCGAAAGGGGCGGTGCGGCCGGCGCCGAGTTGGCGGGAGGCCTCGTCGTTGGTGCTGTCGGTTTCGTCGAGGACGAGGAGGGAGAAGCAGCGCGGGCGGACTTTGAGCTGGGTTTCGATGAGGGCCGCGTGGGGCGAGGAGGGCTTGGCCGCAAGGCGGTAGCCGCGGGCGCGCTGGGCTTCGAAGGTGAAGCCGGCGGCGCGGAGTTTTTCCACGTGTTGCCAGACCGCGACGCGGCTGACGCCGAGTTTGGTGGCGAGAGCGGCGCCGGACACCCAGCCAGGATCGTGGGCGAGGAGTTCGCGGAGGATCAGGTGTTCGGGGGTGGGCATGGGACGGAGGACGGAGGGACGGAGGACGGAAGGACGGAGGACGGAGGTGAACGCGTGGTTGAAAAGGTGATGCGAGTCGGGAAGGGTCGGCAAATGTCATTTGACGAATTTCAGCGAGCGGTGGCCGGCGGGGCGCAGGCGCCGACGGGAATGAGCGGAGCGTTGGGCGCGCTGTGGCACGATGCGCGCGGCGACTGGGACGGCGCACACGATTGCGCGCAGGAGGACAAGAGCCGCGACGGTTCGTGGGTGCATGCGTATCTGCACCGGAAGGAAGGCGACGAGGGGAATGCCGGCTATTGGTATGCGCGGGCGGGCCGGCCGGTGCCGGCGAAAGGGGTGACGCTCGCCGCGGAGTGGGCGGCGATCGCGCGGGAACTCGTGGCGAGGTGAGGCGGAGAACCGGCGGCCGCGGGCGGCGCGGGCAGCGCCGGCGCTCACCAGTCGGAGCGGAGGAAGGCTTTTTGGACTTCGGCTTTGGCTTTGGCGCGTTCGGCCGGGAGCGAGACGAGGGTCACGAGGTCTTCCATTTCGGCTTTGCGTTCGAGGCGGTCGTCCTCTTCGAGCATCGCGAGGGCCCAGCCGTCGTTGCGGAAAATCGGCAGGGAGCCGAAGCGGAGGCCGGGATAGCGTTTAAGGCCGAGGGAGAGGCGGCCCGTGGGGGTGAGGAGGTGGCGCTCCTTGAAGGCGGGCGGTTTTTCCTCCTGCACGACGTAGTTCGGCAGGCGGAAAATGGTGTTGCGCGGGCGGGCGGGGTCGGGGGCAGCGGGAGAGGCCGCGGGCTCGGCGGGTTTGGGCGGAGCGAACTTGGGCAGCTGCGCGGCGAGGTGGGCGGCGATGGCCG
>CAJAYO010000292.1 GCA_903948415.1 uncultured Opitutia bacterium
CCGCCTTCAAAGCCACCGTTCGCGCTTCGCTGCACGGGGCCGACGCACCGCCGCCCCAGCCGTAACGCTCCGCGTGCCCCGACGCGGGGGCCGACCGACCAAGCCGCGCTGGAGGGGAACACGGTGCTGGTGGCCCGCTTTTCAGCCCACCGCCGCAGGACCACGCGCCTGCCGCCGGATTACCGTTTCGTGCGAAAAACCGGCACCGGACGGGGCCGGGTTGGGCTGGCCCCGGCCCCGTCGAAATTCGCCCAGCCCGAATGGCCGATGAAAAACAAGGCCCCGCCCGTTGCCACGCAGCCGAGCGCCGGCGCGGCCATCGTCAGGTGCGCGGCTTCGAGCACGGTCACCGCGGCGATCGCCTCACCGCCCGGGGCGAGGGCGAGGCGCAGCACGCGACTGGGACGCAACCGGGATTGAATCGCGATCAAGTCGCCGTTGCCGGCCCGCACCAATCCGTCGATCCCCACAAGCGTCGTCTGGGGCGGCGATTCCAGCCGTTGCACGGCGTTTGAGTTCAGATCGAGCCGCAACACTCCGTTCGCCTGATCGGCGAGAAACAGGGCGCTGCCGTCGTCCGCCACGACCGCCCCCTGCAGCGACAGAAACTCCGCGCTTTCCGCCACCAGCTCCAGCGCGCCGGCCCCCGGGCTGAGCCGCCACACCATCGGTCCGCCGCTGTCCGGCAGGTAAACCGTGCCGTCCCGCGCCAAGGCGAGATCGCCCAACACGGACGAGTACCGGGCTCCCCGTTTGGGCACGGGCGGGATCACGCGCCGCACCTCACCGGTGGCGAGATCGATTTCGGCCAGTCCCGCCGCGCCCTCATCTTGGCCGGAATAGCCCGCCATCGCGGGCACGGCCGAAGTCGCCGCCCACAACACCCCGCGTTCTTCGTCGACGACGAGACCGAACACGCCCCACAGCCCGGCGTTTTCCGCCGTGAAGCGTCGGACTTGGCCTTCGGCGGCCCGGCTGCCTTTGGCGGCCGGGGTGCGCACCCAGACACAGCGATGGTGCGGGTCGCCGAAGAAGAATTCGCCCGTCTTTTCCCGCCACGCGATGCCTTCGAGGATGCCGGTCATTTCCGGCAGGGAGAACGCAATTTCGCCTTCACCTTTCGGATGGAGGTTCGTCGCAAATCTTCTGGCCAGGGCGGTGAATTCATTGCGGCCGCGCAGCGCGGCAAACTCCGGCGACCGTTCCACGGGCGCATAGGCACCGAGCGCCGCGAGTTTTTCCAAGGTCGCGATCGCGTCCTCCCCCCGGTCATGGGCGAGTTGGGCCGCGGCGAGGTTTTCGAGCAGGTAAGGAAAATCTCCGCGCAACGCGACCGCGGCCTCCATTTTCGCGAGGTAACCGGCCTTGTCGTCGGCCTCCGCTGCCGCCGCCCCCTCGCGGGCCAGCGCCATCGCCTGCACCGTCTCGGGCCGATCCGCACCGACCGCCCAAATCGCCACCAACCCCAGCGCTGCGCCGCACCCTCGGAGAAAACCCGCTCGGGATAAATGTCTCACCTCGCCATCCCAGCGAAATTTTCCGCGCGCGCAAGCCGCCTCCACACTGGACGCCGCCGCCCGCACGCGTTCTCCTCCTCGCCACCCTTCCCCATGAGCACTTCCCCTACCCGTCGTGATTTCCTCCGCACCGTCGCCGGCACCACTGCCGGCCTCGCCCTCGCCGGCTCCTTGCGCGCCGCCGCTCCCGTCCAAGGCAACGGCGCCGTCGGCCTGCGCGCGCCCGCGATGGACCGCGTGCGCATCGGTATCATCGGGCTCGGCGCCCGCGGCGGCGGCCACCTCGGCACGCTGCTCACCCTCGACGGCGTGGATATCGTCGCTCTCTGCGACAACCACGCGCCCACCCTCGCGAAGGCGTTTGCCCGCGTCGAAAAAGCCAAACGTCCGGCGCCCGCCTCTTACGGCAAGGACGAGCACGACTGGAAGCGCATGCTCGAGCGCAAGGACCTCGACGTCGTCTTCGTCGTCACGCCGTGGGAGCTCCACGCCCCGATGGGCGTCGCCGCGATGCTCGCGGGAAAACACGTGTTCATCGAGGTGCCGATCGCGCTCACCGTCGAAGAAAACTGGCAGCTCGTCGACACCGCGGAAAAGACGCAGCGCCACTGCATGATGCTCGAAAACACCTGCTACGGCCGCGAAGAACTCCTCTGCCTCAATCTCTGCCGCCTCGGCGTGCTGGGTGAACTCCTCCACGCCGAGGGCGCCTACATCCACGAGCTGCGTTCGCAGATGAACAGCGTCGAGCACGGCACCGGCTCGTGGCGCACCGCGCACTACGCGAAGCGCAACGGCAACCTCTACCCCACGCACGGCATCGGCCCGGTCGCGCAATACCTCGGCATCAACCGCGGCGACCGCTTCGACTATCTCTCCTCCGTTTCCTCGCCGGCCCGCGGCCGCGAGCTCTACGCCAAGAAAAAATATCCCGCCGACCACCGCTGGAACACCGAACTCAAGACCTGGATCGGCGGCGACATTAACACCTCCATCATCAAGACCGTGCGCGGCCGCTCGCTCATGATGCAGTGGGACGAAACCACCCCGCGCCCCTACTCGCGCCTCAACCTCATCCAGGGCACGAAGGGCACCTTCGCCAGCTACCCGAGCCGCCTGGTGATCGAGGGCGAAACGAAGAGCACCCACGCCTGGACCGAAGGCGAGGCGCTCGAGGCGCTCTTCAAAAAATACGAGCATCCGCTCTGGAAAAAAATCGGCGACCTCGCCAAGGCCAACGGCGGCCACGGCGGCATGGATTTCATCATGCTCTGGCGCGTGATCACGTGTCTGCGCCAAGGCGAAGCGCTCGACCAGGATGTTTATGACGGCGCGAGCTGGTCTGTGCTCACGCCGCTCACCGAGTGGTCCGTCGCGCACCGCAGCCAGTCCGTCGACGTGCCCGACTTCACCCGCGGCCGCTGGGAAAAAACCGCGCCGCTCGGCATCGTGACGTAATTGCGTCGGGCTTTCGATCGCGACCTCGCACCTCGGCTTTCCGGAGTAGGGCGGACTTCAGTCCGTCTTCGGTGCGAATACGTAAAGCGCGAAAAGGCGGACTGAAGTCCGCCCTACTTCAGCGGTGCCATCCGCCCCTCACTTCGCCTTCGCCGGCAGCAGCGGCGTGAGGCTCGCCACCACGGCGTCGGCGAGCTGCTCGGAGCCGTCCTTCGTGAAGTGGACGTTCTTCGGGAGTTGAATCTTCTCCTGCCGCGCGACGACGAACGCGTGCAGGTCATCCACCGCGACGCCGTTTTCCTGCATCACGCGGAGCGCGGCGGCGTTGTAGGGAAGCTCGCTGTGCTCGACGCGGCCGGCCGACCCGGCGGGCACCGGGGTCGTCGTGGCAAAAATGAGTTTGGCCCCGGTCGGCTTGAGCGCCGCGACCAGCGCGCGGAGGTTTTTTTCATACTCGGCCACGCTCGCCACCTGTTGGCCTTTTTCGGGCGGCACCAGCGTGCCTTTTTCATCGAGGTATTTCACGTCGTGCAGACCGAAATTGAAATGGATCACATCCCACTTCCCACCGGCCAGCCACTTGTCGAGCGTGCGGACGCCCTTCCCGGAATCGCTGCAGTTTTCCGCGGGACGGTGGACGTTGGCTCGGCCGGCCAAGCGCGCGCGCGTCGGCAACGTGTAGCCGATTGAGATCGAATCGCCGAGCAAAAGGACCCGCGGCAGGCCGGCGACATCGGTGATCGGCGCGAGGGCCGGATCCGGAGTTTTCTTGGGCGCCGTCTTTTTTTCCGCCGCGGAAATGAACGGCAAAAACATCAGGGCGCAGACGAGCACGAACAGGGAGCGGAGCGATTTCATGGGTAGGGGGAGAAAGGAAACGAGGCCGAGACTGGGGGCCCGCCGGCGCTTGGCAACCGGAAGCGCCCGGAGTGGCGCGTTGCCCCGCAACCCGCGCGCGTCGAGCGGCGCGGCCTGAATCGCCGATTCCTTCCGCAGCCGGGCCCGGGAGCTTGGCTCGCGGCGGCGTTCGGGGCGGTGGCTGGACGGCGGCGGCGCCGCCGAGGCCACCGTCCTTCCCGGATGGCGCCGAGGCGGAACAGGACGCCGCCGCGACCGGGTGGCGCCCCGTGGGGCGCGCTGCGTTCGAACGGCCCGGCGCCACGGCCCGGCCGAAGTCGGACGACGCCCGCGGACGGGTGCGCAACCACGAGGCGATCAGGTGTCGCGAGGAAAACCACAAGCGCGGGCGCGTCTTTAACCTCAGCGGCCACGGTCGGCCCGATCGCTCCGCCGACGAGACCGGCCGCGACGGCAAGATGCACGGGACGCGCGGGGACGAGTGAGGCGGCGCCCCGACGCCCTGCGCAAAAAAACCAAGAGCGCGTCCCAGGGACGCGCTCTTGGTTTTCTGAGCACCAACGCCGCGGACTTACGGCAGGTCGGTCGAGCCCATCAAAAAGCGGTCGCACTCGCGGGCGGCCCCGCGGCCCTCGTTGATGGCCCAGACGACGAGGCTCTGGCCTCGGCGGCAGTCGCCAGCGGCGAAAATATTCGGAAGGTTCGTCCGGTATTTTTCGTGCTCGGCCTTGATATTGGA
>CAJAYO010000293.1 GCA_903948415.1 uncultured Opitutia bacterium
CGGAGAGGGAGAGAAGGAGGGAAAGAGAGAGGGGGAGAAGGAGGCGGAGGGGGAGCATGGCGAAGAGGCGGCGCATAGGTTGATCGAGACGACGGATGACGCGACGGGCGGGAGGTGGGCCCGGAGGCTCGCGCGCGGGCTTTACGCGCAGCTCCCACGCGGAGAGTTTTTCCCGGAGGCGGGCGGCGTCGGCGGGGCGCGTGGCGAGCAGGTCGTTTTGCTCGGACTCATCGCGGGTGAGGTCGAAGAGGAATTCGGTGCGATCCGGGCCGTCGGCGCGGACGACGAGTTTGAGCGGGCCCTCGCGGATGGCGCGCCAGGTGCGGTCGCCGCGGCGCTGGCGCCAGAAGAGGTCGCGCACGGGCGGGGTGGCGCGGCGAGCGAGGGCGTCGAGCACATCGAGGCCGTCGAATGCGCGACCGGCCGGAGCGGATACGCCGGCTACGCGCGCGAACGAGGCGGTCAGGTCGAACGTGGCGAACGGGGCGGTGACGACCTGTCCGGCGGGCACCACTCCGGGCCAGCGCACGAGGCAGGGCACGCGGATGCCGCCTTCGAAGGTCGTGCCTTTGATGTCGCGCAGGCCGGTCGGCCGGGCGCTGCGGGTGCCGCCGTTGTCGCTCGTGAACACCACGATGGTGCGATCGGTGAGACGCAATTCGTCGAGGGCGGCGAGGAGCCGGCCCGTGACGAGATCCATGCGCTCGATCATCGCGGCGTAGACTTTCGCCGGTGCGTTGCCCTGTTTCCAACGCGCCGAGTCCTCCGGCAAGGGTGCGGGCGATGCTTCGTCGGGGGCTTGGAAGGGGGAGTGCGGGGCGGTGAACGGCACGTAGAGAAAGAAGGGCTGTTGGGGGGCGCGCGCGTGGTGGGCGCGGAGCCACTGTTCCGCATCGTCCGCGAAGACGTTGGTCGCGTAGCCGGGCGTGCGCACGGGGACGCCGTCGCGGCGCATCACGGGAGTGTAGGCGGGCGGATCCTCGACATGGTGGAAATAGTCCATGCCGCCGCCGAGCGCGTAGAGCGCGTGGTCGAAGCCATGGCGGTGGGGCGAGAAGGCGTCCTCATAGCCGAGGTGCCATTTGCCGGAGAGGGCGGTGGCGTAGCCGCCGTCGCGCAGCAGGCGGGCGATCGTGATTTCGGAGGCGGGCAGGCCGAGCTGGCCCTGCGCGGCGAGGCGAATCGCGTCGTCGTAGCGGCCGACGCCGCCGATCCCGATGGCGCACTCCAGGCCGCCGACGCGTTGTTGATAACGTCCGGTGAGAAAAGCGGTGCGGGTGGGTGAGCACTCGGGGCCGTTGGCGTAGAACTGCGTGAAGCGCACGCCGTCGCGCGCGAGGCGGTCGAGGTGCGGTGTGCGGATGTCGCGCGCGCCGTAGCAGCCGAGGTCCGCGGAGCCGAGATCGTCGGCGAGGAGGACGACGATGTTGGGTCGCGAGGGCGTGGCGGCGGCGGCGAGAGCGGGCAGGAGCCAGGCGAAGAGCCAAAGCGCGGAGAGAAGGCGGGCCGGCCCGCCGGCGAGACCGACGATGGGGCGTTGGCGGGCCGGGCGTTTCGGTCTCATGGTCAAAGAAGACGAAGTCGTCGGTGCTACCTGGCGCGGAGCCAGCCGAGGGAAACGAGAAAGGCGTCGGTGGCGGCGAGGGTGGCGCGATAAGCGGCGTTGTCCCCGCGGCCGTAGTTGAAAAAGCCGTGCGGCGCGCCCTCGGTGCCGACGAGGTCGCAGCGGTTGCCGGCGGCTTGCATGGCGGCGGTGAAGGCTTCGGCGGTGGCGTAGGGGACGGTGGTGTCCGCTTTGCCGTGGAAGATGATCGTGGGCGGCGTGCCTTTTTTCACGTGGTGGGCGGGCGAGAGATTTTTCGGGTCGGTGCCCATGCGCTCGGCGGGCACGCGCGTGCCGAAGTCGGCGATGGCCAGGCCGGGGAGCGGGGCGAGGACGAGCGCGGGGTTAAAGAGAACGAGGGCGTTGGGGACGGAGCTGATTTTCGGGTCGTCGCCGGGGCTTTCGAAACCGGGAACGGTGGCGGTCGCCGCGGCGAGGTGGCCGCCGGCCGAGCCGCCGCCCGCGGCGATGCGTTGCGGGTCGAGACCGAGGCGCGTGGCGTTGGCGCGGAGCCAGCGGACGGCGGACTTGGCGTCGGCCACGCAGTCGACGGGTTTTGCTTTTTGCCGGGACAGGACGCGGTAGTCGGCGGTGATCGCAACCATTCCCCGGGCGGCGAGGGCCCGGCAGTGTTGTTCAAACTGGGTGGGTGAACCATTGGTCCAGCCGCCGCCGAAAAAGAAGACGATGGCGGGGCGGTTCGTCTTTGGGCCGGCGGAGGCGGGTGGCTCGAAAAGGTAGAGCGAGAGCGGGGTGTCGCCGATGGTTTTGTAGACCTCGGCGCGGGCGTCGGCGAAGGTGGGCGGATAGGCTTGAGCGGCGGTGGCGGTGGAGCTGGCGAGGGAGAGGAAGAGAGAAACAGCGAGGGGGAGAAAGGAGCGACGGGAGAGCATGGGAAGAGGGGTAGACGGATGGGGCGGGGTGAGGGTAAGGAACTATTTTAAACGGGTGAGAAATTCGAGCAGATCGGCGGCTTCGGGGGCGGTGAGCGTGTGGAGCAGGCCTTCGGGCATGACCGAGGTGAGCGAGGCGCTGCGTTGGGCGATTTGTGCGCGGGGGATTTTTTCCGTGAGACCGCCGGCGAGGCGCAGGGTGACGCCCGCGCCGTCGTGCGCGGTGATGAAGCCGGATCGGCTGTCGCCGCTTTTTAGTTTGAGGGTGGTGAGGCGCCAGGCGTCGACGACGACGGCGGAGGGGGCGACGATTTGCTCGAGGAGGCCGGCGCGGTCCCACTTGGTGCCGACGTGCGCGAGGTCGGGGCCGAACTCAATGCCGGTGTCGCCGAGGCGATGGCAGGCGACGCACACCGTGGCGAACACGGCGCGGCCGCGCGTGGCGTCGCCGGAGCGTGCGAGGAGGGCGGCGCGGTCGAAGGCGGCGCCGAGGACGCGACGGCGTTGGTCGTCGGGCAGGAACCGCTCGAACAAGTCGCGGCGCAACGGATCGGTGAGCGCGGTGCCTTGCGCGATCGCAGCGGCCCGCACGGACGGCGGGAGCGTGCCCTCGATGAGCGCGAGGGTGACGCCGAAGGCGCCGCTGCCGGTGGAGAGGAGCGCGGGCAGCACGGCGGGATGGCCGGTGCGGAGGAGGCTCAGGGCGGCGCGTTCTTTTTCGCGCTGCGCGGCGGCGGCGGGGGAGACGGTGCCGAGGGTGGCCTCGAGGCCGGCGATCCAGTGGCGCACGAGCAGGAGGCCGCGTTCGTCGACGAGGCGGCTGCCGAGGTAGGGCATGTGACCGCGGCCCTCGGTGGCGAGGCGATAGAGCAACACGCTGCGCTCGGGGTCGCCGGGCGCGATCACGCGGGCGTCGGGCAAGCCGAGGTCGCCCTGCACGGGTTTCTCGTCGAGGAGTTTCGCGTCGGTGAGCGGGCGCTCGAGGTTGAGGAGGAGATTGGCGGAGCCGCCGCCGTTGAAGCGATGGCAGGTGCTGCAGTTGGTGTGGAGGTAGGACCGGGCGCGCAGCTCGAGTGAATCGGGGTCGCGGTGCGGATCGGCGAGGGCCGGACTGGCCGGGGTGAGCGGGGCGGGAAGGAGCGCGGCAAGCTGGGGGTCGGGCGCGGCGGGAGCGGGGCGGGCGAGTTGGAGGGGGTTGAAGCCGGGCGTGAAGTTGAGCTCCGCGTTGTGGCAACGCAGGCATTCGGCGCGGCTGTGAAACCGCCACGTCTGGCGCAGCGTGCCGCCGGGAGCCGCGGGGTCTTTGACGTCGAACACGGCGGTGTCGCCGGCGGAGGGGAGCAAGTCGGCGTCGGTTTGGGCGGCGTTCCAGCGGTAACTGTAGGCGGACCACTGCTGTTGATCGTAGTGGAGAATTTGGGTTTCGACGCGGCGGCGCGTGGCGGGATTGCCGCGTTCGAGCTCGAGCGAGTAGGTCTTCGCGAGCACGGCGTGGTCGGGCAAGACCCAGCGGCCGACGGGCAAAAAGGCGACTTGGGTGGTGGCGATCGCTGCGCGGGTGGTGCCGGGAAAAGCCGCCCAACGTTCGCTGGTGGCGTGGTCGGCCCAGCGCGGAACGTTGATCGCGTAGGGCACGACGCCGGGCGCGGGGACGTGGCGGGCGGCGTCGGCAAACAGACCGGTTTCGCTGAGCTTGCGGGGAAAGTTCGACGGTGCGGCGGCCGCGGGGTTGGGGGCGAGACGCCAGAGTCCGCCGCGGGCGTAGTCACAGATGAGGAGTTCGCCGTCGGTTTGCACGCCGAAGCCCACGGGCGCGAGGGTCGAGCGGCCCAGCTCGCGGAGTTCGGTCACGCGGTCGCCCTCGGCGCGCAGCGACCAGAACACCCCGGTCTGCCAATCGCCGTAAACGTAGGTGCCGCGCAGAGAGGGGAGTTTCGTGCCGTGGTAGAATTCGCCGCCGGTGATGCTCGCGGCCTCCGCGTGCGAATGGGTGACGAGCGGCGGGAGGACGGGCGAGGGGCCGACGAGCCGGTCGGGCCGCACGTCCTGGCGGCCGCCCTCGGTGAGACTCCAGCCGTAGTTGCCGCCGCGTTGGATGCGCTGGATCATTTCCCAGAGCTGCCAGCCGACATCGCCCGAGTAGAGGTCGCCGGACTTGGGGTCGAAGGCGATGCGCCACGGATTGCGCAGACCGTAGGCCCAGACTTCGCCGCGGGCCTGGGGCACGCCGACGAATGGGTTGTCGCGGGGAATCGCATACGCGAGACCGGGGTCGGCGCGGTCGACGTCGATGCGTGAAATGCTCGCGAGCAGGTCGGAGATATCCTGGCCGGTGACGAACGGATCGGGCGGTTCGGCGGGGCCGGCGTCGCCCGCGCCGAAGTAGAGCATGCCGTCGGGGCCGAAGCGGAGGTTGCCGCCGTTGTGGCCGCCCTGGAGCCACGTGATGATCACGCGGCCGGAGGCGAGATCGAGGCGAGGGACGGGATCGGCGGTGACTTTGAAGCGGATGATGCGTGTGCCGTTTTCGCGGTTCGGCTGGCGGCGGGTTTTGGCGATCGCCAGCACGTAGGCGAAGCGGTTTTCGGAAAAATTTGGGTGAAACGTAAGCGAGAAAGCTTCGGTCAATTCGGGGTCGAAATTCGCGAGGTCACCGAACAGATCGGTTGCGGCGGTGGTTTCGTCGGCGCGAAACGAGCGCAATTTTCCTTCGCGTTCGACGACGACGAGCCGGTCGGTGCCGGGCAGCGCGGCGACCTCGAGCGGCTGGGCGAACGTGAGCGCCGGAAATGCGCGCTCGAGGCGAAACGGCGCGGGCGCGTCGGGCGAGCCTGTGATCGTGGAGGTGGTCCACGGCACCCTCGGCCCATCGGCCGCAGGGGCCACGACGGTAGTCATGAGCGCGCAGGCCAGGATACGGGTCAGGGAAAACATCGGGGAAAGGCACTTGCAGCGAAGGGGGGGAACCCGCGGCAGAAGCGGCGCGCAGCGTTTCGTTTCAGGGCGTGGAGAGCAAGCGAGAGCTGGCGAGATTCCCGCGACGCCGAGCGGTCCGGCCGGGACGGAGTTTGGGGTCTTGCGGCGGCGCCGGAGCGATTGGGGGGAATTGTTACGTTCGGCGTGACAAACGGGCATCGTTTTCCATCGTGGGTCCCCCCGCGCAATCCGTCCGAGGTCGCGCGCGTTCACCCCAACCGTCTCCCACTATGAATTTGCCCCGTTTTTTCTGCGCCTCTGCCCTCGTCGTGGCATGTGCTTCGCACGCTTCCGTGGCCCAGCCGGCCAAATCGCCGGCGACCGAGGAGGTCGTCGCGCTTTCGCCGTTCACGGTCTCCGACACCGACGACAAATCCTGGCAGGCCACGACTACGCTCATCGGCAGCCGCACCAATCAGGAACTCATCAAGGTCCCGGTGAACGTGGACGTGATCACGGCCGAATTCATGCGCGACCTCGGTGCGTTCAGCATGGATGATGCGGCGCGGTTTGTCGCAGGCGTTGACGTCACGCCCCGGCTCGAGGCGCGCAACGACGAGCGCATCAATTACCGCGGGCTCAGCACCGGTGGGGCGTCGCGGAATTTCTTCACGTGGTATGTCCCGTCGGACGCTTACAACGTCGAGCGCTACGATTTTGCGAAGGGCTCGAACTCGCTGATGTTCGGCGACTCCTCGCCCGGTGGCCAGGCGACGATCTACACGAAACGCGCGCGCTCGCGGAACGCGACGGAGCTCTACGCCAGCTACGGCTCGTATGAGGCCTTTCGTTTCCAAGTGGATGCCAACCGCAAACTGCACGACAAGGTCTTCGTGCGGGTGAACCTCGCGAACCGCCGTAACCGGACCTACGTCAAGGGCACCAACGACGTCTTCCGCGCCGGCCACATCGCGCTCACCTACGAGCCGTTCAAGACGACGACGATCCGCATCGAGGGCGAGCGCGGCACCACCCACCGCGTGCGCGCCGACAGCGCGCTGGCCATCAACGACGTCACCGCCGCCGGCCGCGGCTTCTCGACGAACAACCAGTGGTATTACACCTCCGACGGCGAAATCCTCCAACGCACCGCCACCAACCCGCCGCTCGCGATCGATCGCAGCGGCCCCTCCGGCAACCAGGTATCGCTGCTGCAAGGCCAGACGCAGGCGGTGCGCCTGCCCAACGGCACGTTCCGGACCTTCAGCGGCTTCGACCAATACACGAACATGCTCGGCACGGTGGACTACAACAACCGCACCTTCAACGTCGCCAACGCCACGATCGAGCAGCGCATCGGCAAGCTGTCGCTCGAGTTTGCCTACAACCAGCAGTTCCAGCACGAGGATCGGAACGACAATTCCTTCGGTACGAGCCAGACGCCGCCCGTCCTCAGCGTGGACAGCACCGGCCGCCCCTATATTGAGGAGGCGATCGGCGGCGCCGCGTTCAAAGTCTTCGGCAACGTCGTGAAGGCCGGGCGCCTCGCGGCGGTTTATCCCTTCGATTTCGGCCGGTTCGGCAAACAGCTCCTCGTCGTCACCGCCCTGCAGCAGAAGGATCTCAAGCTCTCCGAACGTTTCGGGCTCTACAACGCGGCCGCGCCCGGCCTCGCCGCCAGCAACGGCATCCGCCTCCGCGCCTACCTCGACGACCCGGCCTTCGGCACCACGAAGTTCTTCGATCAATTTCTCATTCCCAACCTGCCCAGCACGCCGACCTTCAAGCCCGAGTTCTACTACAGTTCGACGGTCACGGGGCCGTTCGTCGATATCCGCCATGCGCGCACGCAGACGGCCTCGCTTTCCGGCGACTATTTCAATGGCCGCGTGAACACGCTGGTCGGCGTAAGCTGGAACGTGCTCACCCGAAAAATCCCGAAGGAATCCGCCTACGCGGTCGATGCGCGCGGCCACTTCGTCCATCCCGGCATGCCCGAGGACAATCCCGGCGCCTACGAATACGATCCGCGTTTCAATCTCTCCGCCGTGAGCAAGATGGCGGGCCTCACGGTCGAGGCTTGGCGCGGCGAATGGCTTCGCGTGATCGCGATCGCTTCGCAGTCGGAGTCGTTTAACTGGCAGTCCCGCCAGGTGTTCTTCGGCCCCGACATCGGGCCCGTGCGCGGCAACACCAAGGAGGTCGGCCTGCGTTTCGAACTCTTCCGGAAGCTGACCTACAGCGTTTCGTTCTACGAGACGAAGCGCGTCAATGCCGCCTACGCGTGGAACCCCGATGTGCTCAACCTCGCGCAGCTTGAGGATCTGATTAACCCGAACAACGTCCTCCCCGCCGATTCGCGCTACGTCGAGGTGGTCAACGGCCTCAACAATGAGCGCCGCACGGTGAACTCCAACGAGCAGTCGCGCGGCATCGAGATGACGCTGCAGAGCCAGCGCTGGCTCGGCCTCCAGTCGCGCCTCTCATTTTCGGCGAACAACGTGCGCGCCCAGGCCGACTTCTCGCAGTTCCGCGCCTACCTCACCGCTGCGGAAGAACGCACGACCGCGGCAAATTCCCCCGGCGGCGACCGCACGATGGCCGAGCTCCCCGCCGTGCTGACGAACGCCCGCAACGTGCTCGGCTCAAACACGCTCACCGACAAAGTCGCCGGGCGGCGCAGCGTGCCCTACACCGGCAGCTTCGTGCTCGACTACCAGGTGCCCCGCGTGCGCGGCTTCCGCGTCGGCCTCAACGGCATCTTTACGCCGAACTACAATGTCTACATTCGCGACGGTGTGCCTTACGAGGCCGGCGCGTCGTTCCCGCTGCACAGCTACCTGCTCTACGATCGCCGCATCCTGAAAAACTACCCGACGACGTTCCGACTCGGTTTGAATAACATCTACGACCTCATGAATGGCGACAGCCGCTACCGCATCACCGGCGCGACCTCTTACAATACCGTCGCGGGACGCCCCAACTACATCTACCGCTACGCCGAGCCGACGACCTGGAGTTTCAGCGTGACGACGCGGCTCTGAGGTAGCGCGGGGACCTCCGGTCCCGGCTGGGGTGAGCGTCGCCCAAATCCGTCGGGCCCGGAGGTCCCGACGCTACCTGGTGTGCCTGTCAGTTGCGGTGGCTTTCTCGAGAACCGCCGCGCTTGCGGCGCGGCCTTCGGCGGTCAGGTCCTGCGCGTGGGTGCGCACGAGGCCCGTCACCCCCGCATCGCGTTTGAAGGCTTCGCGCAACGCATGCCTCGCTGCGTCTTCGTCGCCGAGGTCGAGGTGGCGAAAGGCGAGGCGGGCGAAACCGGCGGCATCGACGGGGATGGTCTCGGCGGCCAGACGCTGGCGCTTGGCCCAGTCTTCGAGCCAGGCCAGGCGGCGCTGGCCGTCGGCGAAATACGCGGGGCCGACGGTGGCCAGGTGGCGCGCGTAGGCGGCCGTGCGCTGGTCTTCGGGCCACTCGGCGGCGGAGGTGAGCCAGCCGCGGGCGGGAAACTGCGCGGCGATCGTTCGCGCGATCAATTGGTGGCCGCCGATCGTCGGATGCACGTGGTCGACATACCAGTCGTTGCCGGGAATGCCGGCGGGGCTTCGCGCGGCGATGACTTGGGCGGCGTCGACGAGCGGGGTGTGCGTCTCGGTGGCGATTTTCAGGAGCGTTTGCTCCAGCGGCGCGGTGATGCGGAGCGGGCAGATGTCGGTGTCCTTGGCTTTCTCGAAATAGGGGAGTGCTTCCGCGGTGCGGTCGAGGCGATCGAGTACGCGGGCGAGGCGGAAATTGAGCAGCGCGTAGTCAGCATCAATCGCGGCGGCTTCCTGATAGAATCGCAGGGCGCGCGGCAGATCGGTCTTCTCGGCGGTGGTCGCGAGATCGAAGGCGGCCTGCCAATCGGCTTCGGCGCCGGGGGCGAGGTTGGGGCGGTGTTCGGATTTGTAGGGCGGGCAGTCGCGGAGATTCGAGCCGAGCCGGACGAGCAGCACGGGCACGTGGGCGGCCCGACAAGCGGCGACGATCTGGCGGACGGATTCGTCGTATTGGGCGGCGACGTTTTGCCACCAGGCGTCGTCGCGGCGGTAGGAGGCGTAACCGCTCGCGGAGTCGAGGCGGGTGGTGACGTCGGGCGGGAGGGGTGCGGGGTCGGCGGGCGGCGGCGATCCGGCGGCAGCGTCCCGGTGGAGCCATTGGCGGACGAGGCCCACGGTGTGGAGCGAGTAGGCGGTGCGCTGGAGCCCCGACCAGAAGGCGGAGCGCGTCTTGAGCGTGTGGTAGGTTCGGTCCTCGAGGAACTCGTTGTGGCCGGTGGCGAGGATGACGAGGTCGGGTTGGTAGCGCAGGACCTCGCGCACCATCGGGGCGATGCGATAGCTCGCGTAGGAGACTCCGCCGCAGTTGATGGCCTGCCAGGAGCGGGCGGGATCGCGGGCGGCGAGTTCGAGCTCGAGCCACTTGGGGAAGGCGGTCTCGCCGGTGTAGGGGTGGCCGTAGACGGTCGAGCCGCCGAAACAAAATATCCGGAAACTGCCGGGCGGTTTCGCGGCGGGAAACTCCTGCGGGGCGATGAACGGCGCGCGGGCGCGGGCGGTGCGATAGACGGCGCCCTGACGTTCGAAGAGCGGGGCGTCGCCGTTGAAGCCGGCAAACGGATCGGGGCGGTCGGCCGGGCGGCCGAGGCCGAAGAGGCGGAGGGCCGCCTCGAGCGCGACGAGCGGCAGGAGTCCGGCGACGACGGCGCCGAGGGCGAACCAGCGTCGGCGCGCGGCGGCCGCCGTCGGCAGTGGAGGGCAGGCGGAGGAGGGCTCGGGGGTTGTGTTTCGTTCGCTCATCGCTACGCAACGTCGCGGCAACCCCTACATGAGTGAAACATCACGTCCATCCCTGTCTGTTGTGACGCGTGCGACCCAAGCGCTCGCGGTGATGGGCCTGGTCGCGGTCGCGCTGCTGGCGGTGACCGGGTGGCGGAGGGCGACGACGGCGGGGCCGCAAGGCGGCGAGGGGCGGGAGCGGGATTTTTGGGTGCTGTGCCAGCCGGGCTTTACGCCGGGCGAGCGGGCGGCGGCGTTGCGCTCGCTCGTGGCGGCGGGCAACCGGGAATGGCGTGCGGCGAATGTGAGCGGACTGAACATGGCGGGGTGGGCGCTGGCGGGCGCGGATTTGCAGGGCGCGCAGTTTCTGCGGGCCAACCTGGCGGGGGCCGATCTTACGGGGGCGAAACTGAGCGGGGGTTCGCTGGAGCTGGCGGATTTGACCGGCGCGAAATTGGACCAGGCGGCGATGGTGGAGATGCGTCTGTTGCATGCGGTGCTGCGCGGCGCGACGCTGCGTGGGGCCGTGCTCCGGGCGTGCCGGCTGGCGCAAATCGAGGCGGACAACGCGGACTTCGCGGGCGCGGATCTCTCGGAAGCGGATTTGGTGATGGCCCGTCTGCCCGGCGCCAAGCTGGTCGGGGCCAATCTGACGGGGGCGAAACTGGAGTCCGCGGTGTTCCAGGGGGCGGATTTGGCGCTGGCGCGGCTCGACGGGGCCGACCTCCGCGATGCGGATTTCACCGATGCGAACTGGTGGACCGCGCGCGGGCTGACCACCAAGCAGCTGGCGATGCTGAAGGCGAAATTCCCGCCGACGGCCGCCGCACCGCAGGCGTGGCAGGAGGAGTTTGCGCGCTGGGCGGAAGTGCCGCTGCCGTCGCCGTAGCTTCAGAACAGCGAGTAGATGAAGGGCGCGGCGGCGGTGCCGCCGAGGAGGGCGACGAGGCCGATCAGCAGCAGCGCGGAGAGGAGCGGAAGCAGCCAGAATTTTTTGTTCGTGCGGAGGAAGAGAAAAAATTCGCGGACGACCCCGGGCGGCGGTTGCCGGCCGGCCTCGTGCAACTCCTGCGTCGGATCGTTGTTCATCGGGCGCGGTTAGAATTGGCGAAAGGAGCGGGCGGCGGGGGCGGGGGGCGGCGCGTCGCGCCAATAGGTTGGTGCGCGGCGATCAAACGTTTTGGCAAAGGCCGGTCGGCCGAGCGCGCGCCGTCCCCAGCCGGTGGGCGTCACGAGCAGAAAGTAGACGGCGGCGAGGAGGGCGTTGCCGGTGACGAAACCGAGGGCGCAGGCGACGCCATACCAGACGAGGTAGAACGGCCGCGCGATCTGCGGGAACGCCCACAGGATCGCGCCGAGGGTGACGCCGGCGGCCGCGAGTGGGAGGGCGGGGGAAAAATTCCACGCGCCGGTGTGGCCGCGTTGGGCGACGAGGAGCGCGGTCGCGACGCACGGGAAGCCGACGACGAGGCTCACGGCGAATTTTCGCCGCTCCGGCCGGCCGGGACGCCAGTTGACCTCGTGAAACGGATTCAGCACGGGAGGGAGTGTCCTCAGTCGCGGGGGAAGCTGGCAATGAATTGTTCGCGCTCGGCGGCGGACCGCAGGCGTTGCTCCGTGCGCCGCAGTACGAAGTTTTCCAGCACGAGGACGTCCATCTCGGTGGCGAGGAAACAGCGGCACGCGTCTTCGGGGGTGCAGACGATCGGTTCCCCGCGGACGTTGAAGCTCGTGTTGATGACGACGCTGCAGCCGGTCTGCCGTTTGAACTCGTGCAGCAGGCGGTAGAACCGCCCGTGCCGCGGCTCGTCGACGGTCTGCACGCGGGCGGAGTGGTCGACGTGGGTGACGGCGGGGATCGTAGAGCGGGCGACGCCAAGGCGTGCGCGCAAGTCCGGATCGGCGGCGAGAGCGGCCTCGGCGGCGGTGGGTTCGCGGCGCAAAGCCGGTCGCACGGCGGCGACGAGGGCCATGTGGGGCGATTCGCCGTCGAGGTCGAAATACTGGGCGGCGTCTTCGGCGAGGACGGCCGGGGCGAAGGGGCGGAACGACTCGCGGAATTTCACGCGGAGATTCATGGTCGATTGCATCGCGGGGTGGCGGGCGTCGCCGAGAATGCTGCGGGCGCCGAGGGCCCGCGGGCCGAACTCCATGCGGCCGTGAAACCAGCCGACGACCTGGCCGTCGGCGATCGCGGTGGCGGTGGTGCGGAGAAGGGCGGCTTCGTCGTCGAGGCGTTCGTAGCGGAGGCCGAGGCGGTCGAGCACGGGACGGATGTCGTCGTGGGCGAACGCCGGGCCGAGGAGCGAGCCGCGCAGGGTGTCGCGGCCGGTGGGCCCGCGGGGGTGGCCGAGCAAGTGGTGGTGCACGAAGAGCGCGGCGCCGAGGGCCGCGCCGGCGTCACCGGGCGCGGGCGGAACGAACAGGGCGTCGAAGATTTTGGCGCGGGCGAGTTTTCCGTTGGCGACGCCGTTGAGCGCGACGCCGCCGGCGAGACACAGGTTGCGCGCGCCGGTCAGGCGTTGCGCTTCCCGGGCCATGCGGAGCACGGCCTCTTCGGTGATAAATTGGATGGAGGCGGCGAGGTCCATTTCGCGCTGGGTGAGGGGCGCTTCGGGGGGGCGCGGCGGACCTTCGAAGAGCGTCTCGATTTTTCGCGAGGTCATGCGCAGGCCTGTGCAGTAGTCGAAATAACTCAGGTCGAGGGCGAGCGAGCCGTCCGGTTTGAGGTCGACGACGTGAGCGAGGAGGGGGTCGGCGAAACGCGGGCGGCCGTAGGGGGCGAGGCCCATGAGTTTGGATTCGCCGGAGTTGACCGTGAAGCCGCAGAAGGCGGTGATCGCGCTGTAGAGCAGTCCGAGCGAATGGGGGAAGTGCAGCGTCTTCAGGAGCTCGAGGCGGTGGCCCCGGCCGTGGCCGATGGTGGCGGTGTCCCATTCGCCGACGCCGTCGACGGTGAGGATCGCGGCCTCGGCGAAGGGCGACGGGAAAAACGCACTCGCGGCGTGCGCTTCGTGGTGGTGGGTGAAGACGATTTCGTGGCGGAGGCGACCGCCGAGGGCGCGGCGAATTTCGCGGGGGAGATGCAGCTTGGTGCGGAGCCACGGTGGCATCGCGAGGAGGAAGGAGCGCAGGCCGGCGGGGGCGTGGGCGAGATAGGTTTCGAGGAGGCGGTCGAACTTGAGGAACGGTTTTTCGGAGAAGACCACGTAGTCGATCTGATCCGGCGTGAGGCCGCCGGCCTGCAACACGTAGTCGACGGCGCGGGCGGGAAAGCGGGGGTCGTGTTTGATGCGGGTGAACCGCTCTTCCTGGGCGGCCGCGATGATTTCCCCGCCGCCGACCAGGCAGGCCGCGCTGTCGTGGTAGTAACCGGAGAGTCCGAGGATGAAAGGCGGGGGCACAGGGGGGACGGCCGAGGAGGAGACGACCGGCCGCGATTCAGCGGCGGCGGAGGGAAAAAACAAGGCCGCGCTGCGGGGTGTGCGGATGGAGGCCACTCATGCGAGGCACCTTCACGGAGCCGAATGCCGTCAGGTTTTGGGGTTTGGGGTCCACCATCCCCGTTGTTTTTCTCATCCTGCCGCAAACACCCACGGCTGATTCTCGCGTCGGCGGCCCAAGCGTTGAACGCACATGCCCGGCCTGCGTTCCCGCCTTGCCAGCGCGAAGCGACCACTCACCTTCTACTCGCCATGAGTGAAACAACCCTCCTCGACGCTGCCCTGAAACTTCCGGTGCGCCGCCGCGAAAAACTGGCAGAGGCGATTTTGGGCAGCGTCAAGCGGCCGAGCCAGCGCCTTCTCGATGCGCTCTGGGTGCAAGAAGGCGAATCGCGCGTCGACGGTCTGTTGGAGGGCAAAATCAAGACAGTTCCCGCCCCGAAGGTGCTCGCCTATCGCAGCCGGCCATGACCTGCGAGTTTCTCGTTCCGGCGCAGGCTGAGTTCGAGGCGGCGTTCGATTGGTATGAGGCCCGCTCGGCCCGGGCAGCCGAGGGATTTCGCGCACGAACAACCGCAGCGATTAACGTGGCATTGGCTCGCCCGACCTCGGCGGGATTTCTCGTCGGCCGACGCGTCCGAAAAATCCTGCTCGAGCCCTACGATTACGGTCTGCTCTACTTCTTCCACGACCGGGTGCTCTACGTGGTGGCGGTCGCTCACAATCGCCGCCGGCCAAAATACTGGCGGCGGCGGATTGCTGGGACCTGAGTTCCCGACACCACGGCTTCAGTCAAACGTACAATAGCCCAAACGAAGTCCTCCGCATGACGTCGTTGGCAATCGCGGGATCGTTCCCAACAACGGCCGCGCCTCCTCCACAATCGGATCGAGTGTCAGGCTGTTGGGCAGAAACTCGGGAGCGGGGTCGTGATGCTCAACTCTCCCGTTCACCGGTCCAAAGGCTCCTCGAAGCCTCACAGCTTTGTCCGGAAAATCGGCACCGGCCGTGGCGGCGCCGCGTGCGGCTGGTCGGGCGACATACTTGGCGCCCGTGCTCGGCGGCTGGAAAGCCGCCGCTCCGGTCAGCCGGGAGCTGGGACGCCGCGCAGGGGTTTTTTCAGCTCGGCCGTGGTGGGGGGTGGGAGGAATGGCAGCAGCGCACGGGTAGCGATGTGGTTGCGCAGCGATGTCCTCCTCGTGGCCTCAAGGCCCGCGCGTGAGTTCGACGCCGTCGACGGTCATCCGCCACACTCCGGCCACTTGGCGGGGAGGCGCGGTCACGACAAACGTGGTCTCGGCGGGTCCGACGCCGACGATGAAATTGTCGCCCTGAAATTCTTTCAGCGGGGCGCTGATCTTTTTCCTGAACGTGCCCGTGCCCTGGCGGTAGACGACGCGGCCTTCCTGCGAGACCACGAGCACGATGCCGGGTCCGGTCCACGCGCCGACGTAAGCGGATCGCCCGGCCGGCAACGGCTTGGCGCAGGAAACGAGTGCGAGCAACAGGACGAGCGCGGAAACGATTCGGAGGGAGCGCACGGCGAGGCCTCAGTGGGGCGTCGGAGGGAACTGGGCGCGGAGCAGCGCGGCGGCTTCGGTCTGGGCGGAGACGAGGCGCGGATCGTCGATGAGGTTGCGCGTCTCGGCGGGCTCGTCGTCGTCCTCGTAGAGTTCACGGGCCACCGTCGCGCCCGTCTTCCAATCGCGCCACTCGGTGTAGCGCACGCGGGCGGTGCGGACGCTGCAACCCATGACCCGCGGCAGCTTGTCGGGCTCGCGGTCGTAGTAGGCGGGGCGCGGGTGCTGCGTGAACGCGGCGGGTTTCACCGAGCGGGTGGGATCGGCGAGGATCGGGGCGAGGTTGGTGCCGTCGAGGCGGGCGGGTGAGGGGAGGCCGCAGAGCGAGACCAACGTGGGAAACACATCGACCAATTCGGCGAGTGCGGCGGTGCGGCGGCCGGCGTGGGGCGTGCGGGGTGGCGCGATCAGGAGTGGAACGCGGGCATCGTATTCGAAATTCGAGGTCTTGCCCCACTGGGTGTGCTCGCCGAGGTGGTAGCCGTGATCGCTGAAGAAAATCACGACGGTGCGCTCGGCGGCGCCGCTGCGGTCGAGGGCGTCGAGGACTTTGCCGAGCTGGGCGTCGAAGTAGGCAATGTTGGCGAAGTAGCCGTGCCGCATCTCGGCGATTTGTGCGGCGGTGGGCGTGATACGCACATCGGGCAGGCCGAGGATTTCACGGCTGTCGTGGAACGCGACTTCGGGCGCGCCAGTGGGGCGGCGCGGGTCGAGCGCGGGCAAGCGGTCGCGGTCATAGAGGTCCCAATATTTTTTCGGCGCGTTGAACGGCGCGTGCGGCTTCCAAAAGCCGACGGCGAGGAAGAACGGTTGGTCTTTCACCTCGGCGAGGACGCGCACGGCCTCGGCGGCGACGCGGCCGTCGTAGTAGGCTTCATCGGGGACATCGCGGCATTCGGTGAGCGGGACTTTGGTGTAAAGGCGACCGCCGCCGCCCTGGGCGAGATTCGGGGGCAACGGGCCGGTGACGAGCGGTGCGTCGTGGCCGTGGGATTCGTAGTGGAGGAATTCCGGCGCGCTCCATGAACGCGGATCGCCCTTCACGGTGGTGTGCCAGTTGTGAAAGATTTTCCCGACGCCGCGGGTGACGTAGCCGTTGTTTTTGAAATGAAGCGGGATCGTGGTGACGTCCGGATTGGACGTGCGAAAATGGTTGCTGTTGTTCCACACGCCGAGGGTGTCGGGGCGCAGACCGGTCAGCAGCGAAGAGCGGGAAGGGTTGCAAACGGCCTGCTGGCAATAGGCGCGATCGAACTGCACGGCGCGGCGCGCGAGGCGGTCGAGGTTCGGCGTGAGCGCGGGCGAGCCGTAGCTGCCGAGTTCGGCGCGGAGATCGTCGGCCATGATAAAGAGGACATTGGGGCGCGGCGCGGGGGCCGA
>CAJAYO010000294.1 GCA_903948415.1 uncultured Opitutia bacterium
AGCACGAGGCCGGCGCAGTGGCTGTCGCGGTTGGCCTCGAGGCCGAGCGCGCGGATCTCGTCGGGCGTCTTGAGGACGGGCTTGAAGACGAGCTTCAGCGGGAGGCGTTTCGCTGCGCCGAGGCCGTCGACGATGGTCGGCGAATTCCGGGCAACCTGGGCGAGCGTTTCCGGCCCGTAATGGTGCGGGCTGCCGGTGACGAACCCGATTTCGGGAGAGGCGAGTGCGATCACGTCCGGGAGGAAAATTTCAGCACGGAAAGACCGTGAGAAAAAAACATCAGGCGTGGGCGGCGGCCTTGAGCCCAAGGAGGACCTTCATGACGCGGGAGAGATCGGAGGATTTGTTGACGCCGCCGAAGGCATCGTGGGTCGTGCGGTAGAGCGCGTAGAGTTGATCGTAGACCTTGCGGTTGGCGGCAATGGGGCGGTAGCTCTTTTTGAGGACGGAGGTCATCTTCCGTTGCGCGGAAGGAAAATCTTTGTGTGCGCCGGCGAGGACGGCGGCGGAGATCGCCGAGCCGAGGGCACAGGCCTGCGACGAACCCGAGACCTGCATCGTGCAACCGGTGATGTCGGCGTAGATCTGCATGAGCAGCGGATTTTTTTCCGCGATGCCGCCGGCGCAGACGATACGGTCGACCGGGACACCGTATTCCTTGATGCGCTCAAGAATCGCGCGCGCCCCGAAGGCGGTGGCCTCGATCAGCGCGCGGTAGATTTCGGATTGGGTCGTGTAGAGCGTCTGGCCGAGGAGCAGGCCGGTGAGGAGTTGGTCGACGAGGATGGTGCGGTTGCCGTTGTTCCAATCGAGGGCCAGCAAGCCGGACTGGCCGGGCTTTTGTTTGGCCGCCTCCTTTGTGAGCTGGGCGTGCAGGGCGGCGTCGCCGCGACACACCACCTCGACCCACCATTTGAAAATATCGCCGACGGCCGACTGGCCCGCCTCGATCCCGTGGTAGCCGGGCAGAATGGCCCCTTTCACGATCCCGCAGATGCCCGGAATGTCGGGCACGGTCTTCGACGCGGAGACGACCCCGCAGTCGCAGGTGGAGGTGCCGATGATCTTGACGAGCACGCCCTCCGCGACACCGCAGCCGATGGCGCCGTAATGGACATCCATTTCGCCGATGGCGATCGGGATGCCGTCGGGCAGGCCGAGTTTCGCCGCCCAGACGGGCGCGAGCGTGCCGGCCGGAATCGTCGCGTCGTGCGCCTTGGCGTAAAGCCGGTCGCGCAGGGCGGCCAGCTGCGGGTCGAGCATCGCGAGAAATTCCGTGTCGGGCAGCCCGCCCCAATCGTCGGCGTAAAGCGCCTTGTGGCCGGCGCAGCACACGCCCCGGACGACGCGCGCGGGATCATCGACCCCGGCGAGCACCGAGGGAATCCAGTCGGCGAGTTCGACCCACGAATGCGCGGCGGCGAACACCTTCGGGGCCACGTTGCGGCAATGCCAAATTTTCGACCAGAACCACTCGGACGAATACGTGTTGCCGCACTTGGCGAGGAAGTGTGGCCGGTGTTGGGCGGCCAGTGCCGTGATCTGCGCGGCCTCGCGATGGGACGTGTGGTCCTTCCAGAGCCAGCATTGCGCCGCGAGATTTTTTTTCCACTTGGGGTCGAGCGCGAGCGGACGGTTGCAGGCGTCGACCGGAATGGGACTCGAGCCCGTGGTGTCGACCCCGATACCGATGACTTTGCGGGCGTCGAATCCGCGGACTTTTTTCGCCGCGGCCAAGGCGCCCCTGACGCTTTTTTCGAGGCCGACGAGATAATCGCCCGGGTGTTGCCGCGCGAGATGATGGTCCTTCGGGTCAAGCAGGACGCCCTGCTGGCCGGAGGGATAGTTGACGACGCAGGAGCCGAGCTCCGCGCCGTCCGCACAACGCACGACGAGCGCGCGGACGGAATTGGTGCCGTAGTCGATGCCGAGGGTGAACATAGGTGAAAGGAGCGGGCGTCGGTGAGGCCCGCTTACCGCAGGCTCTACCGGGAATTTCGCGGATGAGAAGGACAATGGTCGTGCAGTGAGCGGCGGCTCGTCGTGGTGCAGTCAGCGGCCGCGCCGGCCGGCGGTGCGATTGCCCTCACCCGGCACCGGCGCGGGCCTCGCGCCGAAGCAGCCGGCCGATTTCGGGTGGCGCAGCGGTTGGCGGCCACCGGTGCTGTTGATGCCGATACCGATCACCGGCCCGGCCGTGAAGCCGCGGTCTTGCCTCGCGCGCGCGGCGCCCCGCACGCCGAGGTCGTTGGGCGCCCAGACGAGCCAGCGCTTGGTTTCGGGCCGTTGCGGAAGCGGCCGGACGAGGGCGGGACCGGACCGGACGGCGGGCGTGTCGATCACGAAACCCTTCGCGGCGAGGGCGGCAAAATGGGCGGAGCCCGCGATGACCTTTGCCCCGTCGGGCACC
>CAJAYO010000295.1 GCA_903948415.1 uncultured Opitutia bacterium
ATTTCGTAGGTCTGTGCGCTCGTGATGCTCTTCACGAGGAGGGAGTCGTAGAACGGCGTGATGACGGCGCCGGAGTAGCCCATGCCGCCGTCGAGGCGGACGCCGAAGCCGCCGGGAGAGCGGTAGGCGAGGATGCGGCCGTAGTCGGGGATGAACTTGTTTTCTGGATCCTCGGTGGTGATGCGGCACTGGATGGCGTAGCCGTTGCGCGGAATCTCGGTCTGGTAGGGCATGCCGACCTCGGGAGAATGGAGCGCGTGGCCCTGCGCGATGAGGATCTGGGCGCGGACGAGGTCGAGGCCGGTGATGACCTCGGTGACGGTATGTTCGACCTGGATGCGCGGGTTCATCTCGATGAAGAACCATTCGTGGCGATCGAGGTCGTAGAGAAATTCGACGGTGCCGGCGTTGTCGTAGCGGATCTCGCGCGCCATGCGGGCGGCGGCGTCGCAGAGTTCGCGGACGATTTTTTCGGGGAGCCCGAAGGAGGGGGCTACCTCGACGACTTTTTGGTGGCGGCGCTGGACGGAGCAGTCGCGCTCGTGGAGGTGGATGACGTTGCCGTGTTTGTCGCCGAGGATCTGGACCTCGATGTGTTTGGCGCGCGGGATGTATTTTTCGAGGAAGACGGCGGGGTTGCCGAAGGCGCGGCCGGCTTCGCCCTGGGCCTCGTCGAGGAGATGGGCGAGGTCGGCGGCCTTGTGGACGACGCGCATGCCGCGGCCGCCGCCGCCGAACGCGGCTTTGATGATGAGCGGAAAGCCGATGGATTTGGCGGTCTTGAGGGCCTCGTCGCGGTCGGTGATGGGTTCTTCGGTGCCGGGCAGGGTGGGGACGTTGATGCGTTGGGCGAGGGCGCGGGCGGCGGTTTTGTCGCCCATCATGTCGAGCAATTCGGGCCGCGGGCCGACGAAGATGAGGCCGGCTTTTTCGCAGGCGCGGGCGAAGTGCGCGTTTTCGGAGAGGAAACCGTAGCCGGGGTGGATGGCGTCGATGCCTTTTTCCTTCGCGACGCCGACGATGCTCTCGATGTCGAGGTAGGCGGCGACCGGGCCTTTGCCGTGGCCGACCTGGTAGGCCTCGTCGGCCTTGTAGCGATGGATGCAGAGGCGGTCCTCCTGGGCGAAGATGGCGACGGTGCGCAGGTTCAGCTCGGTGCCGGCGCGAAAGATGCGCACCGCGATTTCGCTGCGGTTGGCGGCCATCAGTTTCTTGATGGGGCGCACGGTGGGAGCGGCGGGCGCGGAGGCGGGTTGGCGGGACGGGGCGGGGGTTTTGGCGGAGGGCATCGAAAAAGGTCTAGGTGAATTGCGGGTTTGGGCGGGGGCCGGCAATGCCAAATCGGGGGCTAGCGCGGAGGCAGACCCAAGTAGGCGCGGATCCGGGTGGCATTGGCGTGGGAGGAGGAATCGGCAGGGTCGAGGCGCGCGGCCTCGTCAAACTGGATGAGGGCATCGGGGTAACGGCCGAGTTGGGCGAGGGCGTTGCCGAAATTGTAGCGGGCGACGGCGTGGGCGGGGGCGAGGCGGACGGCCTCGGCGTAGTGCGGGGCGGCCTCGGCGACGCGGGTCAGGCGGACGAGGGCGTTGGCGAGTTCGTAGTGCGCGGCGGCGGAGTCGGGGGTGAGGCGGGCGGAGGCCGTGAGGTGGGGGAGGGCCTCGGGCAGGCGAGCCTCGGCGACGAGGAGGGTGCCGAGTTTGTGGTGGGCGGGTGCGTGAGCCGGGTCGAGGCGGGTGGCGGACGCGAGCGAGAGCAGGGCGTCGGCGCGGAGGCCGGCAGCCAGTTGGGCAAGGGCGAGGTTGTAGTGCGCCCGGGGATTGGCCGGGGCTTTGCGGACGGTGTCCTGCCAGAGGGAAAGGAGGGTGCGGTAGTCGGCGTTGCGGGCGAAGGTCACCGCACCGAGCGCCAGGGCAAGGGGGACGGTGGCGAAGAGAACGCGACGGTCGAACCACCGGTGGAGCGCGACGGCGAGCAGCGCGAGCGGGGCGGCGAGGGCGAGGTAA
>CAJAYO010000296.1 GCA_903948415.1 uncultured Opitutia bacterium
CAAAGGGAGGGCTGAAGGCCCGGTTCATTCCGCGGTGGGGCGGACCTTCCGTCCTCCGCCTGGCGGCCGGCGATTTCCTGGGGCGTTGCCCCAGGCTTTGACTGGCCCGCGCCGTTGGCGCTCCGATCGCAATCGCCCCGCGTTGGGCTCATCTTGCAAGCGAGTGGGACTTTGTTGCGCGTGGCCTGCGGTTGCGCGCGATCCTTCGACGCCTGTTCGAACTCCGCGACCGCGCCACCGGCGGCGTGAAAGGGGCCGGCACCCGCGTCGACCTCGTGTTCGGGTCGAACGCGCCGTTGCGCGCCGTGGCCGAAGTCTCTGCCCGGAGCGCCCCGCCGCCGAGGTTCGTCCACGACTGCGTGGCGGCCTGGAGCAAGGTCATGAACCCCGACCGGCCCGACCTCGCCTGGACCGCGCCTGAGCCCCGCCCGGCGCCGCGCCGCGTCCGCGCCGACGCGCGCGCGAACGATTTTGGCAAAATCTGCGCAGTGTTGTGCATGGCCTTTTCCGCTCGGCGGAGGATGCTCACGCCGCCCCCCGACACGCGCAGTCGCCGCCCCGGCAAGTGCGCGCCAACCGCAGCCCACCCCCACCCCGGACGCCATGACCGCGACCGCCGCCATTCAGGAAAACCGCCCGATGTCCGCGGCGCCGCGCCCGGGCGCATCCGGCTCCGGCGGCCGCCCATCGGTCGCGCTTTTGGGCACCCTCACGGGCACGGCGGCGATGCTGGTCGGCGCCGCCGTCCTCGTCGGCTGGGCGCTGGATAGTGCGGCCCTGAAAAGCGTCCTGCCGGGCTGGGTATCCATGAAACCCAACACGGCGGTCGCCTTCCTGCTGACCGGTATCGCCGTGCTGCTCCCCCGGCCGCCGCGCCCGCCCCTCCACCGTCCTCCCTCGCCGGCTTCCCTGCGGCTCTCCCGCGCCTGCGCCCTGCTCGCCGGCTTGATCGGGTTGCTCTCCCTGGCCGAATACGCCTTCGCGTGGAATCCCGGCTTCGATCAGTGGCTGTTTACCGAGCCGCCGGGTGCTGTCGGCACCTCGCATCCCGGCCGCATGGCGCCGGACACCGCGATCTGCTTCGTGCTCCTCGCCGTCGGTGGGGAGTTCAGCCGGCGCACCGGGAAGTCCTCGCTCACGCTCGGCGTCACCGTGACCCTCGGCGCCTTGGTCGCAACCATCGGACTCGTTGAAACCCTGTCCTACTTCACGCCTGGCCTCCGCACCTATGGCTGGGGCGGCCTGACAATGATGGCGCTGCCCACCGCGCTCCTGTTCACCGCGCTGGGCGTGACCCTCCTCGGCCGGGCGCAGCACCGCCCATCGGCGGGCCCCGGCGGCTCCGCCCAGCCGTTCGAGCCTGCCGACGATTCGACCTGGCTGAAGTTTCTCCTGGTTTTCGCCGGACTGGCGGCGGGCATCGTCGCCGCCGGCACGTTTTACTACCGGAACTTGGAACGGAATTTCCACGCCGATGCCGCGCAAGAGCTTTCCGCCATTGCGGAGCTGAAAGTCGGCGAACTCACCCAGTTTCGCAGAGGGCGGCTCGCCGAGGCCGCCCTTCTTCACCACAACCCCGCGTTCACCCAACTGGTCCGGCGCCTCCTCGCGCCATCGGCCGACCCGGACGCGCGACGGCAGTTGCAGGCGTGGCTCGCCCAGTACCCGATCCATTCCGACTTTGACCGGGTGCGCCTGCTCGACGTGCAGGGCGGCACTCTTCTGGCCATTCCGGCCGGCCTGTCCCCCGTGACCGCCGAGCTCACGCGGGACGCCGCCGAAACGCTGCGGGCGGGCCACGTCGTCTTTCAGGATTTCCACCGCGACCCGAGCGACCAGCGCATCTGTCTGGCCGTGCTGGTGCCCCTCTTCGACGAGGACGACGGCCGCCGGCCGCTGGGCGTGCTGGTCCTGCGGATCGATCCCGCCACCTATCTCTATCCGTTCATCAATCGCTGGCCCGTGCCGAGCGCGACGGCGGAGACGCTGCTCGTCCGCCGGGAAGGCAACGAGGCCGTGTTCCTCAACGAACTCCGTTTTCAAGCGAACACCGCGCTGCGGCTGCGCGCCTCGCTCACCACCACCACCATGCCCGCGGTCAGCGCCGCCCTCGGACGGAGCGGCGTCGTCGACGGCCTCGATTACCGCGGCGCGGCGGTGCTGGCCGCCACGCGCGCGGTCCCGGATTCGCCCTGGTTTCTGGTGGCCCGTCGGGACCTGGCGGAAATCTATGCGCCGCTGCGCGCGCAACTCTGGCAAATCATCACGCTGGTCGTCGGGCTGCTCTTCGGCGCCGGCGCCGGAGTCGGCTTCGTTTGGCGGCAACAGCGCGTCCGATTCTACCAGGCCAGCGTCGCCGCCACGGCCAAACAGATCGCTTCGGACCTGCGCTATCGCCGGCTCTTCGAGTCGGCCCGGGACGGCATGCTCATCCTCGATGGCGCCACGGGCCGGGTCGTCGACGCGAATCCGGTCCTCACCACGCTCGTCGGCTCTGCGCCCGAGGACATTTTGGGCCAGCTGGTTTGGGACCTGCCCGCCTTCCGGGACCTCGTCCCCACCCCGGCCAGCTTTGCCAAACTGCAGCAGCAAGCATCCGTCCGCGCCGAAGGCGTGGCCATTGTCGCCGGCACGGGCCGGCGCATCGCCGTGGAATTCACCAGCAACCTCTATTCCGTGGACCACCAGACGGTGATCCAGTGCGACATCCGCGACGTCACCGAGCGGATACAGGCGGAAAAAATGCTGCGCCGGCTTTCGGCGGTCATCGAACAGGCGCCGCTGTCCGTCATCATCGCCGACCGCGCCGGCACGATCGAATACGTCAACCCCCGGTTCAGCCTGGTGACGGGCTATTCGGCGGCAGAGGTGCTCGGCAAAAACCCCCGCCTGCTCAAGTCGGGCGCGACGCCCCCGGAAACCTATCGGGCGATGTGGCAGGCCCTCCGCCACGGCCAGGTCTGGACCGGCGAACTGCTCAATCGGACCAAGAGCGGCGAACCCTATCTCGAATCCGCCGTCATCGCCCCCGTGGTCGATGACCGCGGGCACGTCACCCACTACGTCGCACTGAAAGACGACATCACCGCCAAGCAACGGCACGAAGCCGAGCTCAACGCCCGGCTGCGGCGGGAGCGTGAAATCTCCGAGATGAAAACCCGGTTCATCTCCGTGACCTCCCACGAATTCCGCACGCCGATGGCCGCCGCGCTGGGTTCCGTGGAGATTCTCGCCAACCATCTCGACCGGCTCCCGCCGAAGAAGCGCCAGGAATTGCTCGCGCGGATCACCGACTCGCTGCACCGCATGACGGCCATGCTCGACGAGATCCTCCTCTTGAGCCGCCTGGATGCGAACCGCGTCCAGGTCCGGCTCGCCCCGCTCGAGCTGCCGCCGTTCGTGCAACACGCCATCGAGGAGGTCCGGCTGGGCGACCGCGACCTGCACCGGTTCGAGTTCCACGCCACCGGCGACCCCACCGCCTTCCCCACCGATGCCAATCTGCTCCAGCACATCCTTTCCAACCTCCTCAGCAATGCGGTGCGCTACTCCCCCGCCGGCTCGCTCGTCACGGTCCGGCTCGCCGTCGGCCCGGCCCAGGCGCAGGTGACCGTCGAGGATCAGGGCATCGGCATACCGGAGGCGGATCTCGCCCGCATCTTCGAGCCTTTCGAGCGTGGCTCCAACATCGGCACGATCCAGGGCACCGGCCTCGGGCTCAATATTGTGCAACGCATGGTCGCCGTCCTCGGCGGCACCGTCGAGGCAGCCGCACTCGCCGCCGGCGGCACTCGCTTCTCCGTCATTTTCCCCCGCCACCCGCTCCCGCCCCCTTCGCCCTGAGGCCCGGCCGGCCGCGAACGCCGCCACCGGAAAATTCAAACACCGCCCTCCTTTCGGGCGCCTCCTCACCGACGGAACGCGTGGCCTCTTCTTCGTCCCCCTCGGCACCCAGCCCGCCGTCTGGGCCGCGACCAACCTGACTGATTGTCTCGTCATGCCCCGCGTTCCGTCTTTTGTAGATCCTGATCTGCCGCAGGTCCAACGCTGTCATGGATGACCAGAAACTCTTACGGGACTATGTCCTCGCCGGATCCCACAGCGCCTTGCGGATCCTCGTGAGCCGTCACCTCGGCCTGGTCTACTCCGCCGCCCGGCGAATGGTGCAGGACCCCCACCTCGCGGAAAAGGTCACGCACGACGTTTTCGCCGCGCTCGCCCGCACCGCCGCCTCCGTCCCTCCGGCCGACGTGCTCGCGCGCTGGCTGCACGACACGACCCGGCGCCTGGCGACCCACGAAAACCTGACCGCGGCCCGGCG
>CAJAYO010000297.1 GCA_903948415.1 uncultured Opitutia bacterium
CGAGACAAACGGCAGATTGCGGAAGCCGAAGTTTTCGCTCTGGTTCACGTAGACCTTGTTGCCGAAGAGGGCGGGTGAGTCGGGCGTGGCGGGATTTCCGTCCGGGCCGTTGTAATTCCAGTTGATGCTCTCGCGGCGGACGTCGCGGATTTGCACGCGGCGGAGTCCGCCGACCTGGATCGCGGCGGGGAAGGAGAGCGACGGGAGGGTTTTGCGCACATCGAGTTTGCCGTTGGTGAGATCGTCGCGGATCACGCGCGGGGTGGAGGTGGCGGAGTTGACCTGGTAGTTGTTGAGATCGGCGAGGTCGAAGGGGCGCCCGGCGTTGTCGAAGACCTGGAGGGACTGGGGGCGGACGTCGTCGATTTGGGCGAAGCTGACGCGGACGGGGACGCGGTTGGCGATGACGAGGGCGCGGAAGCGGCCGTGAATCGTGTCCTGGTATCCGCCGGAGGAATTTGATTTTCCGAGGGCGGCGACGATGCGCCAGTCGCCGTTGTCGAAGCGGTAGCGCAGGCCGACGGCTTCGGTGTCGAGTTGTTGGCGGACGCCGGCGCCGCCGTTGCCGATGGTGATGGCGCCGCGGCCGGTGGCGCCGGACGTGAAGTCGTCGCCGAAGGTGAGCGGGACGCCGGGGGCGGGCGTGGGCACGCCGTTGGTGCCGGTGGTGAGGGAGATGGAGGCGTTGGAGCGGTCGGAGACGAAGCGGCTGCGCTCGACGTTGAGGGAGAGCACGCCGTTGGGGGTGGCGCGCCAATCGGCTTTGAGGCCGAGGGCGACGCGGGTGTTGGCGCGCGGGACGCTGTTGAGCTGGAAGGACTGGAGGTAGGGCCGGCTGATCGAGGCGCCGGTGACGCCGGTGGCGGTGGTGCTGAAGCCGCGCGGCACCCACTCCATCTCGATGAAGCGATTCTGGCTCTGGCCGGTGACGACGAGGCCGAAGGTTTTGGTGACGGGCAGCGTGTAGTCGAAGGTGAAGCTCGGGAGAACTTTGTAGACGCGCTCGTCGGTCGTGTGGGGGACTTTCTGGAAACTCGCGGTGCGGTGATTGCCCGAAAGGCCGACGCTGTAACGGAGCTGGGCGTTTTTGCGTTCGAAGGCGCTCTTGCTCACCATATCGATCGAGCCGGCCATGGAGTCGGCGGGGGTCGAAGGCGTGGGGACCTTGGTCACTTCGAGGCGGGAGATGTTGTTGATGGAAACCTGGGTGAACTGAAACACGCGGGACGAGCCCTGCGGGTTGCCGGTATTGGCCATTTGGAGACCGTCGCCCGAGACGACGGCCTGCGCTGTGGGGAAGCCACGCACCGAGACGGAAGCGACGGAGCCGCCGGACTCGCGGTCATACTCGGCGGTGATGCCGGGCATGAATTTGAGGAACTCGCCGACATTGCCGTCCATGACGTCGCCGAGGGCATCGGCGGAGACGACGTTCTTGATGTTGGGGGCGAAGCGCTGCTCGTTGATGGCGATGGCGGCGCCGTCGGTTTCGCGTCCGGTGGCGACCACGAAGGCGTCGAGTTTCACCGTGCCGGAAGCGTCGGTGCCGTAGCGCGCGGCAGAGGTGAGGCTGATGTCCTGCTCGACGACGTCGCCGGGGCGGAGCGTGACGGGCAGTTGGAGGGGGTCGAGTCCGGTGAAGAAGACCTCGAGGATGGTCGGGCCGGTGGGCAGACCGGTGAGGCGATAGCTGCCGGTCTGATCGGTGAAGATGACCCGGTCGGTGCCTTTGACGGTGACGCGGGCGTTGTTGAGATATTGGCCGGTCGCGACGTTTTGGATGCGGCCGGAGATTGCGCCGGTGGACTGGGTCGCGGCGGGAGGGGAGGTGTCGGCGGCAGAGCAGACGGGTGACGCGAGGAGGAGGGCGAGGCAGGCGGCCGGGGTGAACAGGCGGGGCGGGAGGTGCATGGAAAGGGGTGCGGCGCGGCAACGCGCGCGGCGAGGAGGGGGTGGGATGGGGCAGGGGCGGGGGACGGGAAACTATTTCCAGGTGTCGGTGCGGAACGGGGAGGCGGGGAGACCGGCGGAGTTGAAGAGATTGCAGGTCGGGAGGTTTTCCCAGGCGTAGCGGGCGGCGACCGGGGCGGTGAGGCCGGGGGCGGAGACGACGACGGTGTCGCCCGCGATGCGGGCCTGCGCGGGCAGCCAGACGTGGTCGGCGCCGGCGACGGCGAAGCCGGAGAGGGGGCCGTCCTTCGCGACGAGGCCGCCGGCGGTGTGGGTGAAACGCAGGACGATCTCCGCGCCGCGGATTTCGTGACCGGCGGGCAGGGGGCCGGAGGTGGCGGCGACGTTTTGGGCGTAGACGGTGCCGAGGGCCCATTGGGCGAGGCGGTGGCCGACGGCCTGTTTGTTTTTGGGATGGATGTCGTTGACCTCGCCGACGTCGATGGCGATGGCCATGCCGGTGTGCGGGACGGCGAGGGTCTTGAGCATGGCCTCGCGGACGAGGGGCCAGTCGCGGCCGGCGCCGAGGAAGTTCGGGAGTTGGACCCAGGCGAAGGGGAAGTCGTAGCCCCAGCGGGCGCGCCAGTCGCGGATGAGGAGGGGGAGTTGGTGTTCGTAGAGCGGGGCTTTGCTTGGGGTGGAGTTGGCCTCGCCCTGATACCAGAGGGCGCCGCGGAGGGCGTAGGGCACGAGCGGGGCGATCTTGCCGTTGAAGAGGCCGCCGGTGGTGGTGGTGCGCGCGGGGGGCGTCGCTTTGGCGGCCTTGGTGGTTTTCTTGACGGCTTTTGGTTTCTCGGGGGCGGTCGGCTTGGGGCTGGCGGGCGCAGGGGCGGCGGCGGTTTTCGGTAGGGCGGCGAGGGCGGCCTGCAGTTCCTTGCTGGCGAGCTGCACGTCGGCGGCGATCCACGCTTCGATGGGGGTGCCGCCGACGGAGGAGTTGATCAGGCCGACGGGGACGCGGAGGGTTTGGTGCAGTTCGCGGCCGAAGAAATAGAGGGCGGCGGAAAATCCCGCGACGGTGTCGGGCGTGCAGACGACCCAGCGGCCGCGGCCGACGGATTGCGGGGAGTCGGCGTTGGCGGAATCTTCTTTGTAGTGGCGGATGAGCGGGAAGGCGGCGGCGGATTTCTCCTGCTCGAAATTCTGGGCGCGGTTTACGGTCATCGCCATGTTGGACTGGCCGGAGCCGAGCCAGACTTCGCCGACGAGGACGTCCTGGAGGGTGATGGTGTTGTTCCCCTTGATGGTGAGGGTTTGGGGCGCGGCGGATACGGTGAGGTTGGCGAAGGCGACCTGCCATTTGCCGTCGGGGTCGGCGGCGGTCGACTGCGTCTGGCCGGCGAATGCGACGGTGATTTTCTCGCCGGGCGCGGCGACGCCCCACACGGGGACGCGGGTGCCGCGCTGCAGCACCATGTGGTCGGAGAAGATGGCGGGGAGCGTCACATCGGCCCGGGCGGACAGGGCGCAGGCGGCGAGGGCGAGGAGAGCGAGGCGGGCAAACGAACGCGGCAGAGTTTTCATGCGAAGAAGGGGTGGATCGGGCCGGCGGGGAGTTAGAATAAAGATCGGCGAGGCTGCAACCGTGGTCATGCGGATTGGACGTCGCGGTGCCGCGGGCGCGGAGGCGGGGGTAGGAGGGCGGGTGGGGCGCGGTGACGTGCGCCGGAAAAGCGCCTGAGCGCGTTGGGCACGGGTGCCGTGACAAACGGGCCGGGCAGCGGTGGGGGTTTTTTGCGGGGGGTGGGGAGGGGAGAGGGGGCGGGGAGAGCGGGCGTTATTTTTAGGGGGTGGGGGCGGACAGGGTCTCGTAGTGCAGGCGTGCGACCTGCCACATGTAGGCGGGGCCGCCCTCGGCGGTGCGACCCCACGGGCTGGCGACGGCGGCGTGGAGCAACGCGAGGGCTTCGGGGCGGCGGCCGAGGACGGCCTCGTTCAACCCCGCGTAGTAATGGGCGAAAAACCGGACGGCGGGATCGGCGGCGACGCCCCGGGTTTTCAGATCCGCGAGGAAATCGGCGGTGGTTTGCCGGCCGGCGAACAGCGCATAGAGGGCGGGAAAGGGTTCACGGTCGAAGCGGGTGTAGACGAGCATCCCGGCGCGCGCGCGGGTGAGGCCGAGGGTCGGGACGTCGGCGAGAAATTTCCAGAGGCCGTTTTCGCGGTCGCGGTTTTCGTGGGCGTGGTATTTTTCGAACTGACGGGCCGACTGGGCGAATTGGCCGGTGAAATAATAGGCGATGCCGAGGCGCCAGTGGGGGGCGTCGAGGGCGGGATCGAGCGCGATCATTGTCTCGAAGTCGGCGACGGCGGCGGCGAACTCACCGAGGAACAGATGACGGTCGCCGCGGCGCGAGTAGAGCGACGGGTCGCGCGGCGAGTCGGCCAGCGCGCGATGCAGGGCGGCGCGTTGCGTGCGAAACTCTGCGAGCATCGTCGTGCGCTCGGCGGCGGGGAACGGGGGCTCGGCGGCGAGAGCGGGTCGGGTGACGCCGACGGCGCAGAGAAGGCAGACGACGAGTGAAACAAGCACCGAAGGTGCGCGCCGGAGCGGGGGTGTCATGGCAGAGCCGCGGCGTGACGGCAGGGCGGGGTCAGCCGAGGGTGTGGGCCGGCGCCAAGGAGGGAGTCGTCGTGGCGTTCTTGGCTTGGACGGACCCGTGGCGTCAGCCGACGGTGCGGGTCGGAAGCCACGGTTGGAGGGCGCGGTGGAGGGGGCATTGGGCGCGGTCGATGGGCGAGCCGGCGCGGTATTTCGCGAGGAGTTGCACGGAGCGCTGCGCGAGCAGCCGGCGGATTTCACGGCGGCGGCCTTTTTCGCGCGGGATCACCATGGTGTCGTAGCCGGTCGTCTGGTGCCGGAGCCAGGCGATGGTGGCAGCCTCGGCGCGCTCGGCGAGGGGGATGCGCTCGGTGCGGGCGACGGTGCCGCTGCCGACGGGGGTGGCGTGCTCGGTGATCAGATTCGCGAGCGTGGCGGCTTCGAGACGGAACTGCGGATGGAAACCGAGGAAGCCGACGACGGCGTCGCGGAAATCCACGGCGTAGTCCTCCTCGGCGGCGACGGCCCGGCGGCGGCCGGCGTCAAGTTTGCGCTGATACGCCGGGTCGGCGCGTTCGAGGAGCCGGGCGGCCCGCAGGGCGGCGATCCGGTCGGCGGGGGCCCAGATGCCGCGGGAAAAACGTTTCCGGCCCTTGAGTTCGATGACGGTCAGCGTTGGGCCGTCCTGCTTGATGCGGCGGCTGAGCGCGGCGTCCCCGGGCGGGAGCAGCGCCCAGTGGGCGGGCACGGCCTCGAGGAGGCCGTGTTCGTTGAGGACGTGGCGGGCGAGGGGCGCGGGACGGACCTCGCGGGCGGGCGGGGGCATGGAGCGACGGGCGCAGCCGGAGACGGGAGCGTCGCCGGGCGCGGGTCAGGGGGCCTTGAGATCGAAGCAGGCGATCACGTCTTGGTCGCGGAGGTAGAGTTTGCCGTGGCTGATGACGGGGTGGGTCCAGATTTTGCCCTTCTCGCTGCGGATTTTGGACTGGGGCGAGAGGGTGAAGCGGCTGACTTCTTTCCATGCTGCGGGTGACGCCTCGGCGAGGACGAGGGTGCCGGAGCGTTCGTCGAGGCAGTAGAGCATGCCGTCGGCGGAAGTGACCGCGCCCTTGCCGAGTTTTTTATCCATCCAGACTTCGGCGCCGGTGGCGAAGTCTTGGCAGACCCAACCGTTGTCGTTGTGGCCGTAAACGTGGTTGCCGACGAGGACCACGCCGCCGTGGTGATTTTTCATGACCTTGTTTTCGTAGACCTCGGTGACCTGGTTGTCGGCGGAGATGCGGACGAGCTTGGAGCCGGAGCCGTAGCCGGCGGTGACGTAGACTTCGTTGCCGCGGACGATGGGCGTGGGGATGACGGCGGTGCGGCCGGCGAAGGACGTTTGCCAGAGGAGTTTTCCGTCTTTGGGCGAGAGGCCGAAGACGGATTTTTCGTTGCGCTGGACGAGCTGGGGTTGGCCGTTGATCAGGGCGGGGACGATCGAGGAGTAGTGCGCGGGTTCGGTGATGTCCTTGGACTGCCACACGACTTTGCCGGTCAGTTTGTCGAGGGCGGCGACGGTGCCGCGGGCGTCGCCGGGGGTGCAGAGGACGTGGGGGCCATCGACCAGGACGGATTCGGTGTAGCCCCATTTGGGGATCTGCCCGCCGAGACTTTTCATGGTGGTCTGCCAGAGGATTTTTCCGTCGGTCGTGCTGATGCAGACGAGATTGCCGGGACCGCTGAGGGCGTAAACGCGGTCGCCGTCGACGGTGGGGGTGCCGCGCGGGCCGTCGCCCCAGCCGTTGTCGAGGATCGAGCCGAGCTTGGCGGTCCAGAGTTCCTTGCCGGTGTTGGCGTCGAGAACCAGCAGGATTTCGGAGCCGTCGCGGGTGCCGATCGTGTAATATTTTCCCTTGGCGATGGCCGGGCCGGAATAACCCTGGCCGGCGTTTTCGAACAGCCAGAGACGTTTCGGGCCGGCGGCAGGCCACGCTTTGAGGAGGCCGGTTTCCTGGGAGACATCGGAGCGGTCCGGGCCGCGCCATTGGGGCCAATCGGAGCCGGCGGCGGAGGCGGACAGGGAGAGCGTGGAGAACGCGAGCAGGGCGGTGAGGGTGCGGAGGGAGGTGGGCATGGCGGAGGAAGGAGGGTGGGGCAGACGCAGCTAAGACGAGAATCGAAAGCGGAAGATGCGCAACTCTAGAGCGGGGGCGGTGCCCGGTCGTGGGTGGTCGTGACGAGGGTGGTGGCGAGGAAGGCTTGAACCGGGCGGGGTTTTGGGCGTCGAGTGGGAGGATGCAAACCGCCCCGAAGCCGGAGATGAACAGCCATGCGTGGTCGCGTCGCCGCCTGATCGGCGGGGTCGCGGCGTTGGGAACGGCGGGGATGGTGGCCGCGGGAGCGAGGGGGCGGGCGGCGGAGACCGAGCTCTATCGGGCAAAGAACAACCGGGTGCGGCAATCGGTGGTGCCGTGGTGTTTCAAACCGATGACACTGGATGAACTTTGTGTGCTGGCGGTGCGGCTGGGGCTGCCGTCGGTCGAGCTCACGACGCCGAACAATTTTCCGTTGCTCAAGAAACATGGGTTGGTGTGTGCGCTGACGGGCAGCCACGGGTTCGCCAAGGGCTTTGCGCATGGGGAGGAACACGCGGAGTGTCTCAAGGTATTGCGGGAGCGGATCGACGCGACGGCGGCGGCGGGTTTTCCGTCGGTGATCACGTTTTCGGGTTTTCGCCGCGGGCTCTCGGATGAGGTGGGGACGAAGAACATGGTCGAGGGCCTGAAGAAAATTGCCGGTTACGCGGAGGAGAAGAAGGTGACGCTGTGTCTCGAAATGTTGAATTCAAAGGACAAGGTGGAGATGAAGGGGCATCCGGACTATTTCTGCGACGACATCGACCGCGCGGTGGAAATCTGCCGGCTGGTGGGATCGGAGCGCGTGAAGGTGCTTTTCGACATTTACCATGTGCAGATCATGCACGGAGACGTGATCCGCCGCCTCCAGCAGCACAAAGACTGGATCGGCCACTACCACACGGCGGGCGTCCCGGGGCGCAACGAAATCGATGACACGCAGGAAGTGAATTACGGGCCGATCATGCGGGCGATCGTGGCGACGGGTTATCAGGGGTTCGTCGGGCAGGAGTTTATTCCCCTGCGGGACAAGGCGGCCTCGCTGAGCGAGGCGGTGCGGATTTGCGACGTGTGAGCCGACGGCGGGGAGCCCGCGCGGCTGCAGCCGGGCCGGGAGATTAGACAACACGAGGCCCGGGGGGATTTCGTGCGCGGTCACCTGAACGGGCCCGGTGGAGACCGATCACCGAGGGCGTGGCGCCGCCGTCGCCGCTCTGCACGCGCTGCTCGCGGGGGAGGCGATCCGCATTCTCCACGTGGGTCTCACCAATCCATGCGCAGACCG
>CAJAYO010000298.1 GCA_903948415.1 uncultured Opitutia bacterium
ACGCGCCTTGGCGCACGAACTCCGTCTGCGCGGCATTTCGTTTGAAGAACAAAAACTCTGCCCCATCACCTACAAGGATCTGGTTATCGATGACGCCTGCCGCCTCGATTTCCTCGTCGCGGGGCTCGTCGTCGTGGAATTGAAGACCGTCGACACGCTCCTCGAAGTTCACGACGCGCAGGTTCTCACTTACCTGAAATTCTCCCGTTGCCAGATTGGTCTGATCCTCAACTTCCGCTCCACCATCCTCACGCGCGGCCTCCGTCGGCTCGCTCTGTGAAACTCTGTGCCCCCTCCGTGCCCTCTGTGACAACCACCCTCGCCACGTCCTCGCCCAAGTCCGCCTACGAAGCCGTCATCGGGCTGGAAGTCCACGTCCAGATCAAGACCCAGTCGAAGATGTTTACGCGCGTGGCCGCCGGCTACGGGCACGAGCCCAACACGCTCACCGATCCCGTGGTCCTCGCGCTCCCGGGCGCCCTGCCCGTGATGAACAAGGCCGCGCTCGACGCCATCATCAAGGCCGGCCTCCTCCTCGGCTGCGAGATCGCGCCCGTCTGCAAATGGGACCGGAAAAACTATTTCTACCCCGACTCCCCGAAGAACTATCAGATCTCCCAATACGACCAGCCCATCTGCGTGGGCGGCGCCGTCGAGATCGAGTTGCCCGGCGCCGCGCGCAACGTCATGGGCGAGCACAAGAAAATCCCGCTCACCCGCATCCACTTGGAGGAAGACGTCGGCAAGCTGAACCACGGCGCCACCGACTCGCTCGTCGACTACAACCGCGCCGGCACGCCGCTGATGGAAATCGTGTCCGATCCCGCGATGCACTCGGCCGAAGAGGCCTACGCGTATCTGAGCTCCATCCGGGCGACGATGATTTACGGCGGCATCTCCGACTGCGACATGGAGAAGGGCCAGCTCCGCTGCGATGCCAACATCTCCATCCGGCCCGTGGGCGCCACCCACCTCGGCACGAAGGTCGAGTTGAAGAATCTCAATTCCATTTCGTTCGTCCGCGACGGCATCGACCATGAGATCAAGCGCCAGATTGCCGTCGTCGAACGCGGCGGCACCCTCGTGCAGGAGACGCGCGACTACGACGGCCAGACCGGCACCTCGCAGTCGCTCCGGTCGAAAGAAATGGCGCACGATTACCGCTACTTCCCCGATCCCGATCTCATGCCCGTGAAGGTCGACGCCGCCTGGAAAGCCCGCCTGCAGGCCGAGTGCCCCGAGCTGCCGTTTGCGAAACAGCGCCGCTTCGTCGAGCGCTACCAGCTGCCCTATTCGCTCACGTCCGTCCTCGTGTGGGACCGGGCGCTGGCCGACTACTTCGAAGAGGCGGCGACCCTCGCCGGCCCCGGCAAAGCCCAGGCCGTCGGCAACTGGATCGTCAACGACCTCCTGCGCGAACTCGCCGCCGCGCACCTCACGCTCGCCACCTCGCGCGTCCGCCCCGCCCACATCGCCGCGCTCGTGCAGCTCGTCGACGCCGGCACGGTGCTCACCAACGCCGCGAAAGAAATCTTCGTCGAAATGGCTGCCACGGGCGACCAGCCCGACGTCATCGCCGACCGCAAGGGCCTCAAGGCCGCGCCCACCGACACGAACGAACTCGAGACGTGGTGCCGCGATTCCATCGCCGCCAGCGCCAAGGCCGTCGCCGAATTCAAGTCCGGCAAGGACAGCGCGATCAACGCGCTCAAGGGCCCGGTGATGAAGGCCGCGAAGGGCAAAGCGAACCCGAAACTCGTCGACGAGACCCTGCGCCGGCTGCTCGCCGCGCTGTGAGCGGGCCGACGACCACAATGGCTGCGGCCGAGGCGCTGTTGCAGGCGCGCTTTGGCTTTGCGTCCTTCCGCCCGGGGCAGGCGGCCGTGATCGCGCAACTGCTCGCGGGCCGCTCGGCGCTCGCGGTGTTTCCCACCGGCAGCGGCAAGAGCCTCTGCTACCAACTGCCCGCGCTGCTCTTCGACGGGCTCACCGTCGTCGTCTCGCCCCTGATCGCGTTGATGAAGGACCAGGTGGATTTTCTGCAGGCGCGCGGCATCGCGGCGGCGCGCCTCGATTCGTCGGTGAGCCGCGAGGTGTTTGACGAAATCCAAAGCGCCCTGCGCGAGCGGCGGTTGAAACTCCTGTACGTCGCCCCGGAGCGTTTTGCGAACGAGCGCTTTCTTGCCCACCTGAAAACCCTAACCATCGACCTGCTCGTGATCGACGAGGCGCATTGCATTTCCGAATGGGGTCATAATTTCCGGCCCGACTACCTGAAGCTCGCCCGCTACGCCCGCGAACTCCACGTGGGCCGCGTGCTGACGCTCACCGCCACGGCGACGCCGGCTGTCGCGCAGGACATTTGCCGGGCGTTTGCCATTGCCCCGGAAGCCCACGTGCACACCGGTTTTTACCGGCCGAATTTGTTTCTGCGCGTGACGGCGTGCACCCCATCGGAGCGGCTGCGGCTGTTGCTTGAGCGGCTCAAGTCGCGGCCCTCCGGCCCGACCATCGTCTATGTGACGCTGCAAAAAACGGCCGAGACGGTGGCGGCGGCGCTGGCCGCGGCGGGCTTTGCCGCCGCCGCCTACCACGCGGGCATGGAAGCCGAGGCGCGCGAGGCCGTGCAGAATCGGTTCATGGCCGCGGATAACGCCATCGTCGTCGCGACCATCGCGTTCGGCATGGGCATCGACAAGGCGAACATCCGCGCGGTTTTTCACTACAACCTCCCGAAGAGCGTCGAAAACTACGCGCAGGAAATCGGCCGCGCCGGCCGCGACGGGGCCCCGTCGCACTGCGAAATCCTCGCGGCGGCGGACGACCTGACCGTGTTGGAAAATTTCACCTACGGCGACACGCCCACGCCCGAGGCGCTGCGCGACCTGCTCGAGGAACTGCTCGCCGGTCGCGCGGCGGGCGAAGCGTTCGATATCTCGGCCTACGAGCTGTCCGCGCGCCACGACATCCGCCAACTCGTCGTTTCCACCGCGCTGACTTACCTCGAACTCGACGGCCTGATCGCGGCGACCGCGCCGTTCTACACGACCTATCAGTGGAAGTTCCGGCGCCCGGCTGCGGAAATTCTGGCGCGTTTCGATGCCGAGCGCCGCGCGTTTTTGGAAAAACTTTTCGCGTTGGCGAAGGTGGGCCGCGTGTGGCACTCCGTCGTGCTGGCCGAGGTGGTGGCGGCGCTCGGCGGCGAGCGCGACCGCGTCGTCAAGGCGCTGGTTTTCCTGGAGGAGAAGGGCGACCTCGAGCTGCAGGTGGCGGGCGTGCGGCAGGGCTACCGGGTCGTGCGAGTGCCGGATGATCTCACGGCCGTGTGGCAGGAATTGCGCCGGCGCTTCGCCGCGCGGGAGAGCAGCGACATCGCGCGCGTCGCCGCGGTTGCCGCGCTCGTGGGTGGGGAGGGCTGCCTCGTGCGACGGCTGCTCGCGTATTTCGGCGAGGATCACGGCCGCGACTGCGGACACTGTGGGCCGTGCGCGGGTGATGCGCCGGCCCGCCTGGTGCGCGTCTCCGGTGAGTTTAGCGGTGCGGGGGAGGAACTGCGGGCCTTGCGGGCTGCGCATCCCCGCGCCCTGGGCAGCGCGCGGCAAATGGCGCGGTGGCTGTGCGGGATCTCCTCGCCGGCGCTTGCCGCGGCGAAGCTCACGCGCCATCCCCGCTTCGGCTCGGCGGGGGAGACGCCGTTTGCCAGCGTCATGGAGGCCGTCGACGCCGCGCTCGGCGGTGGGACCTGACATCTCCCTGACAATCGGCTGACGGCGCGCTGACAACCTGCGCGGCGTTTTGTGGTTCACTGGGTCTGTCCAATTCCGGACTCACCATGAAACCAAACCTCCTCTCGTTCCTGCCGGTTTTCGCGGCTGCGCTCCTCGGCGCAGTGTCGCTTGCTCCGCTTTCCGCCTGCGCCAAATCCACCTCCGAAGCCGTGCGGCTGCGCATCGAACTCGACCGGCCGGTCCTTTCGGCCGACCGCACCGAGCGCGCCGTGATCAAAATCGCCCTCGACGGACTGCGCCTGCCGCGCCCCGAGGCGCGCCCGCCGGTGAACCTCACCCTCGTCATCGACCGCTCGGGTTCGATGAACGGCGAAAAAATCCAGCACGCGAAGGCGGCCGCCATCGAGGCGGTGCGCCGGCTCGGTCCGGACGATGTGTTCGCACTCGTCACGTTTGACCACGAGGTCGAGACGCTTGTCCCCGCGACCCGCGTCGGCGATGGCCGCACGATCGAGGCGCGCATCCGCTCCATCGTCGCCCGGGGCAACACCGCGATTTATGCCGGAGTCACGCAGGGGGCCGCCGAGCTGCGCAAGCAACTCGAAGACCGCCGCTACACGCACCGGCTCGTTTTGCTCTCCGACGGTTTGGCGAACAACGGGCCGAGTTCGCCCGACGACTTTGCCCGGCTCGGCACGTCGCTGGGGCGCGAACACATTTCGGTCAGCACTGTCGGGGTCGGCTTGGACTACAACGAAGACCTGATGACGCGGCTCGCCCGCAGGAGCGACGGCAACACCTATTTCGTTTCCTCCAGCCGCGACTTGCCGGCGATCTTCAATGCGGAGCTCGGCGATGTGCTCAACGTCGTCGCCCGCCGCGTGGTCGTCACGGTCGAGTTTCCGGTGGGCGTGCGTCCGCTGGCGTTTGTCGGCCGCGAAGGCGCGATCCGCGGGCAGCGGGCCGAGTTCGAACTGAACCAACTCTACGGCGGACAGGAGAAGTTTGCGTTGGTCGAGGTCGAGGTGGCGGCGACGCACGCCGGCGAGGAACGCGAAGTGGCCTCCGCCACGGTGGTTTTCGAGGACGCGCTCACGCAGCGCGCCGTGAACGTCACGGCCCGGAGCGCGGCGCGCTTTACCGCGGTCGAACGCGAGGTCATCGCGTCCGCCAATCGCCAGGTCCAGACCGACTATGCGGTGAATGTGACCGCGGAGGCCAAGGATCAGGCGGTGGGGTTGGTCGATTCGAACCGCCGGGACGAGGCGGCGCGGCAACTGCGGGCGCGCACCGTCGAATTGGAGAAGATGGCGACTGTTTACGCCAATCCCGCGGTGGCGGAACTGTCGGCGAGCAATCAGAAGGAGGCCGATCGCCTGGAGCGGGACGGTTTGAGCAACGAAGGGCGCAAGGCGTATCGGGCGGATGCCGCGCAGGCGAAAAGCCAGCAGGCGGCGGGCTCGTCGACCTATGTCCGGCCCTGAGTTTCGCCCCACGGCTCCTTTGACTTCCCTGCACCCATGCGGCCAGGCTCCGGTCGTGCTCGCTCCCTCGCGCCGCATTTTTCTCTACTGGCTGTTGCTCCTGGTGCCGACCTTGGCGGTGGGGGCGGGGGCCCTTTTGCTCCTGCGGCGGGAGCAGGTGCGCCTGGCGGAACGGGTGGCCTATGCCGACGAGGCGGGGCGGGCGGCGATTGCCGCGCGGGCGCGGCTCGTCGTGGAAAATGTGGAACTCCTGGTCGGCGACGTACAGACGGGGCTCCTCGATGTGCTCGCCGCCGAGCCGGCGGCGAGTCTCGACCGGTTTCTCGAACAATGGCCGAAAACGAATCCGCTGGTGCGGGCCGCGTTCCGGGCGTCCGTCGACGGCGCGGTGCTCTGGCCGGACGCCAGGACAGCGGGAGAAGAAACGCGGGGCTTTTTACGGAGATTCGGCCAGCACGTCGGGCAGCGTCCGCCGTGGACGCTGGCGGCGCTCGCGCCGACCGCGGCGCCGCAGAAAAAGGAACAGGAGCAATCTTTGGCGGAGGCGGTCGGGCGGAAGGAAGTCGCGGCCAATGTGGCGCAGGTTCAATCGGCGCGTCGCGATGTGCAGGAGTTGTTCAAGGCCAGCAATGCCTCGGGGAACCGCGCCGCACCGGCGGTCGCCTCGTCGTCCGGCCAGTTGGCCGATGCACCCGTCAGCGAAGGTGACCGAACTCGGCCGCAAGCCGTCGAGGCGGCTGGACTCGGCTCGACTGCTCCGCACGCGCCGGAGCCGCGAAGTTTGTCGCCAGCCAGTTCGTCCTTGGCGTCCCGCCTGGAGGCCAAATCCGCGAGGCTGGCCGCGCTTCCGGTCGTGGCGAGGAAGGACGTCGCGGCGGGTGACCGGAGCGGTTGGGTGCCGGCCAACGTGGAGGGGCGGTGGCATCTTTTCGGTTGGCTGCAGCCGGGCGGACGGGGCGAAATCCGCGGCGTGGAGGTCGATGTCGCGGCGCTCGTGGGTCGGCTCGGCGGCGCGTTGCCGGCGGCCCCCGGCGGAGGCGAAGGCTATGCGTTGCGGGACGGCCAGGGGCGCGTGCTCCATCAGGCGGGAGCGGTGCCCATCGGCGGGGCGGCTCTCGTGCGGGTGCCGTTGGCGAGTGGGCTGCTGCCGAACTGGGAAGTGTCGGCCTATTTGCGGCCGATGGCCCGGGAATCCGCCGGCACGGGATTTTTGGGGATCGGCGTGCTGCTCGTGGCGATTTTGGTCGCGGCGATTCTGGCCGGCGGATCGCTGCTGCTGAGGCAGGCCCGGCGGAGCGAGGAGGAGGCGGCGCAAAAAACCTCGTTTGTCGCCAACGTTTCCCATGAATTCAAGACGCCCCTCACGACCATCCGGCTCTATGCCGAGTTGCTGGAGCAGGGCCGCGTGCGCGACGCCGCGCAGGGCGGCGACTATCTGCGGACGATCGCGCGGGAAACCCAGCGGCTCGCCCGCCTCGTGAACAACGCCCTGGATTTCAGCCGGCTGGAGCAGGGGCAGAAGAAATTTGCCCGCGAGCCGCTCGACCTCACGGCCGCGCTGAACCGGCTGCTCGACACCCACGGCCCGCGCGTGGCGGAGGCGGGCCTGACCCTGCGGCGGGAACTGCCCGCGACCGTCCTTTCGGTCACGACCGACCGCGACGCGCTCGAACAGATCGTCATCAACCTGCTCGACAACGCGTGCAAATACGCGGCCGAGGGCGGCGAGGTGACGGTGGCGCTGGGGTCCCGCCCGGCGGGCGGCGTCGCGCTGGCGGTGCTTGACCGGGGGCCGGGCGTGCCCGCGGGGCACCGCGCGCGGATTTTCCAGAAATTTCACCGCGTGGACGACACGCTGACCGCCGAGAAAAGCGGCGCGGGGCTGGGGCTCAGCATCGCGCGGCAACTGGCGCGCGGTCTGGGCGGCGAGTTGCGCTACGAGCCCCGCCCGGGCGGGGGCGCGGCGTTTGTCGTTGAACTCCCATGACGGCCAAAATTCTCATCGCCGAGGACGATCCGAACATCCGCCTGGGACTCGTCGCCACCCTGGAGAGCGAGGGCTACGGCGTGACCGCGGCGGGGGATGGGGCGCAGGCGTTGAAGCTGTTTCCGCAGGAGAAATTCGACCTCGTGATCCTGGATGTGATGATGCCCAAGGCCAGCGGCTACGAGGTGTGCCGGGCGCTGCGGGCGCAGGGTGCACGGGTCCCGATTTTGTTCCTCACCGCGAAGGGCGAGGAGATCGACAAAGTGGTCGGGTTGAAAATCGGGGCGGACGACTATGTGACGAAACCGTTCGGGGTGCACGAGCTGCTGGCGCGGGTGGAGGCGCTGTTGCGCCGCTCGCGCACGACGGCGGCGGAGCCGGGGGGCGCGGCGGCGGCGTTGCCGCCGGTGTTCCGGATGGGGGCGGCGGAAATCGACCGCCGGAAATTTACGGCGACGGTGGCGGGGCGCACGAGCGATCTCACGGCGCGCGAGCTGCGGCTCGCCGAGGTGCTGGCGGCGCATCCGGGCGAAGTGCTGACCCGGGACGCGCTGCTCAACGCGGTATGGGGCGTCGGCTACTTCGGCACCACGCGCACGCTCGACCAGCATGTGGCGCAACTGCGGAAAAAGGTCGAGGCGGTGCCGGATGAGCCCCGGACGATTCTGACGGTGCACGGCGTCGGCTACCGGCTCGACGCCTGAGTGCCGGCGGCTATTTCCGCCAGCAGAGGCCGGCGCCAACCAGGGCGACCCCGACGGCGAGGACCACGCCGTAGGTGAGCATGAATTCGTTGCGCGTGATGCCGAGGGACTGCTCCTCGGCGGCCTCAATCAGCTGCCAGGCCGCGATCATATTGACGACCGCGGACGCGACCGTCAGCGCGCCGAAGCCGATGAGGCCGAAGCGCAGGAACTTTTTGAAGCTCGGGTCGAGCTTCACACGTTGCACAGCTTAACGGCCTCGCGGAGCGAGGTCAACGGGTCGCGCTTCGGGAGAAATTCCTGGCCGACGAAGCCCTTGAAGCCGGTGGACTTGATCGCGCGCATGATGGGCGCGTAGTTGAGTTCCTGCTGGTCCTGCGCCTCGAACTCGTTGCGCCCGGGATTGCCGGCGGTGTGATAGTGGCCGATGTAGGCGGCGTTGTCCTTCAGCGTGCGGATGACGTCCCCTTCCATGATCTGCATGTGGTAGATGTCGTAGAGCAGTTTGAAGCGCTCGGAGCCGATGCGCTTGGCGAGTTCGACGCCCCACGCGGTGTGGTCGCACATGTAGTCCTTGTGGTTCACCTTCGAGTTGAGGAGCTCCATCACGAGGGTGACGCCGCGTTTTTCGGCGAGGCCCATGAGGCGCTTGAGTCCGATGGCGCAATTTTCGAGGCCCTGCTGGTCGTCGAGCTTCTCGCGGTTGCCGGAGAAACAGATGAGGTTCGTATAACCGGCGTCGGCGACTTCGCCGATGCGCTTCGTGTAGATGTCCACGAGCGTGTCATGGTGCTCGAGGCGGTTGAACGCTTTGCCGATGCCGCCCACGGTGACGCCCTGCGGGGTCTTCGCGGTGGGGTTGCTGACCATGGAGCAGAGGAGGCCGTGTTTCTTGAGCGTGGGGAAATCCTCCGGCTGGAGCAGGTCAATCGCGACGAGGCCCATGGCCTTGCCGGCGGCGGCGAAGGTCTCGAGGTCGATTTTCGGCCAGCACCATTTGCAGGCCGACTGGCGGATTTCGCCGGCGGGGACGGGCGCGGCGGGGGCGGATTTGGCGGCGGGCTCGGCGGCGCGGGAGCGCGGAAGGGCGGCGACGGCGGCGACGCCGGCGATCGAACGGAGGGCGGTGCGGCGAGACATGGGGGAGGACATGGTAGAGCGAAACCGTCGGTCCGACGGTGGGTTTTGGCAAGCATGCAACCCGGCGGACGGACCGCGCGGCGGGAGACGCGGAGCGCGGCGAAGAGCGTTGCGTTCGCCGACGGCGCGGATTCGGTTTCGGCCCTGACCCCACCGTGAGAAAACGTCTTTTGGTTATCGTCGCCGGGTTCGTCGCTGCCGCGCTCGGCTTCACCGGGCTGCTTTACGCGTTTGGTCTGGCCCTGCGGCCCGACGTGACGACGCCGCCGGCGCCGCCGCCTCCGGCGGAACTCGCGGCGGTGGAGGCCGCGCGCCACAACGCAAAACTGCTCGACCTCGCGCATCCGACGGTGATCACGAAGACGGTGGATTATTCGGCCGGGGCGGGCGGGGCCTGGTGGCCGAAGGCCGAGGCTCCGGTGCTGGCGGAGTTGGTGCGCGAGGGTCGGCTCCCGCCGGTCGCCGAGCGGGTCGGGCCGGAGCCGGTGGTGTTGGAGGGAGTCGACGGGGTCGGCCGTTACGGCGGCGCGTGGTATCGGCTCGTGAATTCGATCACGGACATGAGCACGATCTATTGGCGGATGTCGGGCGCGAGCCTCGTGCGCTGGTCGCCGCAGGGGTATCCGTTGGTGCCCCACCTCGCGAAGGGCTGGGAGATCTCGGCGGACTTCCGTGTTTTCACCTTTACGTTGCGCCGGGGCGTGCGGTGGTCGGACGGACAGCCGTTCACGAGCGACGACCTCGTCTACTGGTATGAAAACGAGGTGCGCTACTTCAGCCCGCAGCCGCGTTTCCTGCGGGCGGGCGGAACCCTCGGTCGCGTGGAAAAGGCGGGCGATTTTGGCGTGCGCTTCCTGTTCGACCAGCCGAACCCGTTGTTTTTGGAGCGGCTCGCGACCACGGGAATGAACTACGAGGATTACACGGACCATCTCGTGCCCGCGCACTATCTGCGGAAATACCATCCGGTGCTCGGCGATCAGGAACTCATCCGGACCTCGATGGCCGCGCTCAAGCTTTCGAGCCCCGTGGCGGTCTACAAGAAAATGAAGCACTATCTGAATCCGGAGCATCCCCGGCTCTGGCCGTGGGTGCTGCGGACTTACCAGCCCGCTTCGACCCAGACGTTCGTGCGCAACGCCTACTACTATGCGGTCGACCCCCGCGGGAAGCAGCTGCCCTACCTCGACCGGCTGGTGATGGACGTGAAAACGAACAACCTCATCGGCGTGGCCGCGGCGAACGGCGAGCCGTCGATGCAGGAACGGCATATCCGCTACGAGGACCACATCATGCTCCTCGGCGGGGCCGCGCGGAACGGTTATGCGGTCTACCATTGGAAACCGAGCACGCAGTCGCTGTTCACCCTGTTTCCCAATCTCAACCGCCGGACGGATCCCGCCCGGCCGGAGACCGCGTTGAAACATGCGTTGCTGAACGAGGCGCGTTTCCGGCAGGCGCTGTCGCTCGCGATCAACCGCCGCGACATCATCCACGCCGAATTCAACGGCCAGACCGAGCCCGCGCAGATCGCCCCGCCGCCGGAATCGCCCTACCACAACGCGCGGCTCTACCATTCGTTCACCGACTTCGATCCCGGGCGGGCCAACCGGCTGCTCGACGAGCTCGGCCTCACGCAGCGCGACCGGGAGGGCTACCGCACGTTTTCCGACGGCACGCGCATGACGTTTGTGCTGAATCTCACCGACTACACCGTGCAGGGACCGGCGCAGTTTGTCGCCGACGACTGGGCGGCGGTCGGGGTGCGGTCGCTGTTGCGCAACCGGGCGCGGCGGCTGTTCGAGCAGGAGAAACTCACCTACGAGCACGATTTCACGGTGTGGACGGGCGAGAGCGAATTCTATCCGCTCGTCGAGGCGCGTAATTTTGTCCCGACGTATTTCGAGTCGTTTTTTGCGCCGGGCTACGGCACCTGGTATCAATACGGCGGCCTGCACAACGATCCCGCGGCCCGCCGGCCCAACGCGATCGCCCCGCCCGCGGGCCATCCGCTGCGCCGCGCCATGGAACTGCTCGAGGACGCGAACCGCCAGCCGTCGGAGGCGGCGCGCATCGCGCGCTTCAACGAGATCGAGGAAATCGCCGCGGACAACGTGTGGACCATCAGCGTATCCACGCCGCCCCCGCAGCTGGTGGTGGTGAAAAACGGTTTCCGCAACGTCCCGCGCGTGTCGCTCTTCGGCGCCAACGTCCAGTCGCCCGCCAACACCGGCATCGAAACGTATTTCTGGGACCAACCGGCGAACGAGCCGTCTGCCTACGCGCAGACGAAACAGGCCATCCTGGCGGTGACGCCGGCGCCCAATTCGGTGTCGGCCCTCGAGGACGACGCCGCGGCGCCGCCGGCCGGCGCGTTGGCCACGCTGGTGCGGTGGCTGCTCGGGCTCGGCGCGGCGGTCGGACTGGTGCTGGTCGCCGTCCGGCATCCCTTGATCGGCCGGCGGCTGCTCCTGATGGTTCCGACGATGCTGGTGGTGTCGGTGATCGTTTTCACGCTGGTGCAGCTGCCGCCCGGGGATTTTGCGGAGATGCGCATTGCGCGGCTGGAAATGGAAGGCACCCGGAGCACCGACGAGTTGGCCGCCGATTTGCGGAAGGGTTTCCGCCTGGATGAGCCGATGGCGCTGCGCTACGCGCACTGGATGGGCTTCGTGTGGTTCACGACCTTCGACGTCGGCGACACCGGCCTGTTGCAGGGCAACCTCGGACTTTCGATGGAGCACGAGAAACCGGTGAGCGACGTGATCGGCGACCGCATCGTGCTGACGGTGCTGGTGTCGGTGGCCACCGTGTTGTTCACGTGGGCCTTTGCGCTGCCGACGGGGATTTATTCCGCGGTCCGGCAATACTCCGGCGGCGATTACGTGCTCACGTTCCTCGGCTTCCTGGGCATGTCGGTGCCGTCATTTCTGCTCGCGCTCGTGATGATGTATCTGGCGAAGCGCTGGTTTGGCCTGAATATCTCGGGCCTGTTTTCGCCGGAGTTCGCCACGATGCCCGGATGGAATTGGGCGAAGTTCGTCGATCTCGTGCAGCACCTCTGGCTCCCGGTGGTCGTGCTGGGGTTTGGTTCCGCCGCCGGCATGATCCGGGTGATGCGCGCCAATCTCCTCGACGAATTGAAGAAACCCTACGTCACGACCGCCCGCGCCAAGGGCGTCCGCCCCGTGCGGCTGCTGCTCAAATATCCGGTGCGGCTCGCGCTCAACCCGTTTGTTTCCGGGCTCGGCGGGTTGTTTCCGCATCTGGTGTCCGGCGGAGCCATCGTCGCCATGGTGCTCAGTTTGCCGATGATCGGTCCCACGCTCCTCGATGCGCTCCTCGCCGAGGACGTCTATCTCGCGGGCTCGATGCTGATGGTTCTCAGCCTGCTGGGCGTGGTGGGCACGCTCGTGAGCGATTTGCTGTTGCTGTGGCTGGATCCGCGGATCCGGCTGGGCGGCAGCGCCCGCTGAGGGCGAAAAAAAAGCGCGGGCCGAAGCCCGCGCCGAAAAAAGCAGGGAGGGAGACGCAGCGCCCGTCAGCGGGCGAGGGCTGTCGACGGCGAGGCGTGGCCGGCGGTGCGCCCGGCCTGGGGCGATACGCCGAAAAACTCGACGATGTGCCCGAGTTCGGCGAAACCGCGGGCGTGAAGCTTGGCTTCGATCTCGGTCAGCGTGCGGTTGAGTTCGGCCGAGGTTTCGGCATCCAGTTCCTCCACGCGATCGGTGGCTTTGCAGACGACGTGATAGCGGGTGGGCTGGCCGAGATTGATTTCGTAGAGCGCGGTGCCGTTGTGGAAAAACGCGCGCCGGACGAGGCCGATCTCCTCGAAGGCCGCCATGCACCGGTAAACGGTCACGAGATCGCAGGTGCCGGATCCGAGCTCCGTGTGCAGCTGCTCGATGCTCGTCGGGGCGGAGCATTTGTTGAGGGCGGCAAGGATGGCGATGCGCGGCTGCGTGATGCGCAGTCCGGCGGACTTCAGCTTGGCCGTGGCGAGCTCGACCGCGGCGGGGCCGCGCGCTCCCGCTTTGATGCCGGCCAGAGGATGATTTGTTTGTGTGGAAGAAACCATTGTTACAAAACTGCAACGGGCCTCCGGGGTATTGCCAGCTCATTGCCGTAGGGACTTTACCGGAGTAACCGGTTGGTGCGGATTACACCGGCGCTTCGCCGTTAGCCGAGGGTTGCACGTCGCCCGGGCGTGTGCCACGGTCCCGCCCCGCTACCCATGCAAGACCCGGATTTCGCCGAAATCGTCAGCCTCATCTGCAAAGAAGACCCGCGCTTTGACCGCAAAGCCTACGACTTCGTGCGCCTTGGTTTGGATCACACGGTGAAGGAGCTGCGCAAAAAGGACGCGGCGCGGGCCGACAAATCGCGCCACGTGAGCGGGGCGGAATTGCTCGACGGGTTGCGGGTTTACGCGCTCGACCAGTTCGGCCCGCTGACCAAGACGGTGCTCAACGCCTGGGGCGTCACCCGGTGCGCGGATTTTGGCGACATCGTTTTCAATCTGATCGAATACAGTGTTTTCTCCAAGACCGAGAGCGACCGGCGGGAGGACTTTGCCGATCTCTACGATTTTGACGCAGCGTTCGTGAAGCCCTTTCAGCCGGCCCGCCGCCCGCGCACCAACGGCGGCCCGTCCGCCACCGGGGCCTTCGGCACGGCCTAGCGTTTTTTTCGGTGGGAGCGCACCCCTGCGTGGCTCCGCTGCCTTCCGCCCTCATTCTTTCATGTCCAAACCGTTGTCTTCTGCCACCGCCGATCTCCGCCTGCTCGATGCCTTTTGGCGGGAGCCGGTCGAGCGCACCGTTCTCGCCAACGGCCTCACGCTCATCCTCAAGCCCGACCGCTCCGCCGCGCTCGCCTCGGTGCAGGTCTGGGTGAAGACCGGGAGCATCCACGAAGACGCCCACCTCGGTGCGGGACTCTCGCACTACCTGGAGCACATGCTGTTCAAGGGCACGACGCGCCGGGCCGGCCGCGAGATTTCTGCGACCGTGCAGGCGCACGGCGGTTACATCAACGCCTACACGACGTTTGACCGCACCGTCTACCACATCGATCTGCCGAGCGAACATACGGGCGTCGCGATCGATCTGCTGGCGGACGCGGTGCTGCACTCGACGCTGCCGGCCGACGAGACCGCGAAGGAGAAAGACGTCATCCTCCGCGAAATCGCGATGACGAAGGACGATCCGGACAACCGGCTGTGGGACGCGCTGTTTTCGACCGCCTTTCGCGAGCATCCGTATCGGCAGCCCATCATCGGGCATCGCGACGTGTTTTCCGCCGTCACGCGGGAGGACCTCGTCGGTTACTACCGGGCCCGCTACGTCCCGAACAATCTCGTGGTCGTGATCGTCGGCGACGTGGATCTCGCCGGGACCCGGGCGGCCGTCGAGCAGCACTTCGGCGCCGCGCCGCGGGCGCGGCTCGCACCGGTGTTGGTGCCGGCGGAGCCGCTGCAACTCGCCCCGCGCGCCGAACATCGCTTCGAAGACGTGGAACTCACGCGGGCGGCCCTCACGTGGCCGATCCCCGGCCTCACGCACGCCGACGCGCCGATCCTCGACCTGCTCGCGACGGTGCTGGGCGGTGGCGACAGCTCGGTGCTCTGGCAGGAAATCCGCGAGAAGGCCGGGCTCGTGCACACGATTGACGCGTCGAGCTGGAATCCGGGCAGCAGCGGGCTCTTCTTCATCGGCTTCACGGCGGACGCGGACAAGCGCGTCGCGGCCTCCGCCGCGGTCGAACGCGTGCTGGCTCGCTGCGCCGTGAAAGGGTTCACGCCCGCGCAGCTCAAGAAGGCCCTGCGCCAGATCGTCGTGGGCGAAATCAACTCCCGCAAAACGATGAGCGGCCAGGCCTCGCGCCTCGGCGCCGCCGAAGTGGTCGTGGGCGACCTCGACTACAGCCGCTCGTATTTCGACCAGTTGCGCACCGTGACGCCGGCGGACCTGCAGCGCGCGTTGAAAGCCTACCTCTCGCCCGCGCGGTTGACGTCCGTGTCGCTCAACCCGAAGGCGGCCGCTCCGGCGGACCGCGCGGCGGCGACGGCCCGGACGGCCACGCCGGACTTTGAGGAGATCAAGCTTCCGAACGGGGCGCGCCTGCTGCTGCAGCCCAACCGCCATCTGCCCAATCTCCACTTCCGTCTCGGCGCGAACGGCGGGGTGCTCTTTGAGGAGCCCGGCCAGCGCGGTGCGACCTCCTTGCTCGGCACCATGCTGACCAAGGATGCCGGGAAGCGCACCGCCGCCCAGGTGGCGCAGTTCATCGAGGAAGTCGGCGGGTCGTTCAGCCCGCTCTGCGGCAACAACAGCATCGGGGTGGCCGCCGAAGTGTTGCCGCCCGACTGGGAGCGCGCGCTCGCGATCATCGCCGACGCGGTGCTGGCGCCGAAGTTCACCGCCGCGACGTTCGCGACGGAACGCGACGCCCAGCTGGCCGGCCTCGCGCAGGATGCGGACGACGTGGTCACGCTGGCCCGCAAGCTCGTGCGGAAAAAATTCTTCGGGGCCCACCCGTTGGCGCTCGACGCCAGCGGCGATGAAGCCGGCGTGAAGGCGCTGACGCCCGCCGCGCTCCGCGCCCTGCACCGGCGGCTCTTCGTGGCCCCCAATGTGGTCCTGGCGGTCGCGGGCGATTTCGACCCGAAGAAACTCGGGCCGAAGCTCAAGGCCTTTCTCGCCAAACTGCCGCGCGGAACCGCGCCGGTCGGCCAGGCGGGCGCCGGGTCCCACGCGTTTCCCGCCGAGGCGGGCGACTTCGTGGAAACGCAGCCGCGCGAGCAGGCGGTGGTGTTGCAGGCGTTCCGCGGGACGCGGGTGCACGCGGAGGACTATTATGTGGGTGAAGTGGCCGACGAGTTGTTCAGCGGCATGGCTTCGAGGCTGTTTGAACGCGTGCGCGAGGAAAAGGGTCTCGCGTATTTTGTGCGGTCGGGGCGGGTGCTCGGGCTCGACACGGGGATGTTCTATTTCATCGCCGGCACCCAGCCGGGCAAGGAGGGCGAGGTGATCGCCGAGATCGATGCGGAGATCGGGCGCGTGCAGGCGGGGCAGGTCGAGGCGGTGGAGCTGCTCCGCTGCCAGGCCCGCCTGAAGGCCGGGCAGCGGCAGGCGATGCAGACGAATTCGGCGCGCGCGCTCCAGGCCACGCTCAACACGCTGCAGGGGCAGCCGGCCAACGCGTGGCGGGACTACGATGCGCGGATCGATGCGGTCACGATCGCCGATCTCGCCGCCTTCGCGGAGAAATATTTCCAACGCGCCCGGCGCACCCAGCTCGTGGTGCGGCCGTGAGCGAGCTCGCCGAGCTGTTTCCCGCCGGCGACTACCGCCACCATCTGACGCTGCGGCGCGGCGAGCCGCGCGACTTTTTCCGGTCGCGCGACGCGACGGGGCGCGTGCGCGCCGAGCGCGCCCGCTGGCTGGCGGAGGAACCGGCGCGTTATGCGGCGTTGACGCCCGAGGGCGCGGCGTTGCTCGCGGAGTTTTCCGCCCTGTGCGCGGAGTGGGGCGTGGCGCAGGGTGCGACGGTGGAGGCGCTGGGCGGCGCCGTGGAACCGGACTTTCTGCTGCTCTCGCCGGATGCGGCCGGGGCGTTCCGGTTGCGCGGCGGGGCGCTGTGTTTTCCGACGGGCTGGGCGCTGGGGGAGAAACTCGGGCACACGCTCGACTTCGTCCACGGCGTCGTGCCCGGGCTGAACCCCGCGCTGGCCGCGCCGATCGGGCAGTTCCTCGCGCGGCTCAAGCCCGGGGTGGCGTTTCACCGCGACAACTGGGGGCTGGCCGCGACCGATGCGCTCAACCTCCACCCGGCGCGGGGGCTGGCGGCGCCGGACCGACCGACGGCCCCCGACCGGCTCTGGTTGCGCGTGGAGCACCAGGCGCTGGTGGCGCTGCCGCGCACGGGCGGGGTGGTGTTTGGGATCCGGATTGCCCTGCATCGCCTCGACGCGGTGGCGCGGGACCCCGCGGCCGCGGCTGGTCTGCGCCGCGCTTTGCTGACGATGGCGCCGGAGATGGCGGCCTACAAACGGATCGAACGGGTCAGGGACGAGGTCGTATCCTGGCTGTGAAAATCAGGCTGGATTTCCGGGCCGGCCTGCGCTTGTCTCTCGCCGCCCTATGAAAAAAACATCCTCTAAAATCACCCTGCTCGTCAGCGTCCTCGCTGTCGCTGGCATGTTCACTGTTCCCTCCCTCCGCGCCGCGGATGACGCCGAAAAGGCTGAAAAGAAGAAGAAGAAGCAGGCCGCCGATCTGAAGAAGTATGACAAGAACGCCAACGGCAAACTCGACGCCGATGAAGAGGCCGTCCTGAAGGCCGACATGGAGAAGGCCAAGGCTGAGAAGAAGAAGAAGAGCGAAGGGAAATAATTCCCCGCCCAGTTTAGCTTTCCGAGCCCCGGTGCAAAACGCCGGGGCTTTTTCGTGCCCGGGGGACGGCGGCCGGGCGCCTACCGTTTGTCCACGAACCCGCCGCTCCACTTGAGCTTCGTGCGCACGACGGAGAAGTGCGAGTAGTCGGCGCGTTGGGCGAGGGGGAGCCGGAGCTGCGCGACGGA
>CAJAYO010000299.1 GCA_903948415.1 uncultured Opitutia bacterium
CCACGGTTTGCCGTCACCGTGGAGGAGTTCGACGCGGGCCTCGTGGCCGCGGTGAGTGAAGACGGTGCCGACGTCGCCCTCGGGTTCGATCTCGGCGTGGCGGTAGCGGGCCTGGCCGAATTTGAAGCGCACATCGCGCACGAAGCCGGCGCTGCCGTGCCACTCGCCCTGCACGTCGGTGCGGCGTTGGCGGAGATCGATGCGAACGCCCTCGGCGGCGCCGGGTGCGGCCGGGGCCGCTTCGTGGGCGTGACCGGGGACGCCGTAGTCGCTGTCGAGGCCGCTGTGACTCACGCCGAGGTGGAACGTTTTGGAAATGTAGGAGAGACCGATGGCGCCGCTGGAGTTGGTGAGCGCGCTGTTCGGGAGACGGTCGCGCGCGAAGGCGGGAGCGGGCTCGCGGTTGGCGCGGGCCTCGGCGGTTTCCTCGTCCCGGACGCGGGCGCTTTCGGCGAAGCCGGGGATGCGGAGGTTTTCGGTGGAACGGCGAAAACCGTCGAGGTGGAGGACGAGCGCACTGTCCGCGTCGGGCCGCAGGGCGAGATCGAACACGGCCCCGCGCGCCCATTCGTCGGCGGCGGAACCGCGCCGGACTTCGAGCGAGCCGCGCAGGGGGGCGGTCGGGAGATCGGTTTCGATGCGGTGGGTGATGACGTTGACGACGCCGCCGACGGCGTTGCTGCCGTAGAGGAGGGAGGCGGGGCCGCGGACGATCTCGATCCGCTCGACGAGGAACGGTTCGACGCTCACGGCGTGGTCGGGGCTGGCGACGGAGGCGTCGAGGGTGCCGACGCTGTTTTCCAAAAGACGGATGCGATCGCCGCCGAGACCGCGGATGATCGGTCGGCTCGCCCCGGGACCAAAGGACGTGGCGTGGATGCCGGTCTCGGCCGAGACGGTTTCGCCGAGGGTGGCCTGTTGTTTCAGGCGCAAGGAGCGACCGCTGAGCACGGTGGTGCTCTGGGCGAGATCAATCTGGTTGCGCTCGAACGGCGCGACAGAGGTGACGAACTGGTCGAGCGTCACCAGGCGGTCGGAGTGGGAAGAGGCGCCCGGCGTGTGCGAATGCGGGGGCGGTGGGGGCGGGGCGGTTTGGGCCTGGGCCGCGAGCGCAGCGCAGAGCGCGGCACCGACGAAGCGGGGGCGGAGGTGAAAGGAGGAGACGAAAAAACGGACAGAGAGAAATTTGGACATGGTGAGTCTGGGTTGAACGAACGGGGCCGGGCGTCCGCGACAGCGGAACGCACTCCAGCAGGCAACAGCGCGCGCGCAGGCGCGGCGGAGACGGATTCAACTGAGCAGACTCGAGGGCGGGCCGCGCTCCGGGGGGTGGAGGTAGCGGGGGGGGGACGGGAAAATTTCGCGGGCGATGAGGGGGGCGAGGGTGCGCGCGGTCGGGAGTGGCGCGGGGGCCGAGAGCGGCGCGGCCGGGGCGTCGGCGCTGTTCGCGAAGAGCACAATCGGGCAGGACTCGTCGTGCTCGGTGTGGGTCGCGTCGTGGAGGTGGTCGTGCAGCGTGGGACTGGCGGCGAAGACCGTGAGCGCCAACACGAGCACGGCGCCGCCGACCGCGACGAGGCGGCGGAGAAAATCGGCGAACGGGGTGCGGTGGGCGCGGGACATGCGGCGGGCGAGGCGGGAGAAAGGCGCGATTATGGCAGAGTCGTCAAGGGCCCGCTGATGTGACGTGGCGGGAACTACGGGCTGACGGCGAGGCGGACGTCGTAGAGCCACCACTGGCCGTCGCGCTGTTCGATGCGGCCGAAGAGGCGGCGGCCAAGCGTCACGGCGGCGAGGGTGGCGGCGTCGGCGTGGAACTCATGGGTGCCGGCAAAGAGGAGCCCGGGGAGTTCGTCGTGCACGAGGTGAAGGGTGCCGCGCTCGGGGGAGAGGGCGGCGGCGGCGCCGCGGATCGGGTAGCCGACGAGCTGGTCGGGCGTGGGCGCGCAGTCGCAGTTGCCTTTGGCGGTGAGGAGTTCGCCTTCGGGGACGGTGACGAGGAGCGTGCGCAGGGCGGAATCGGTGGCGAAGGTCGCGAGGAATTGCACCGGCGCGGTGCCGCCGAAGTAGTCGCGGACGAGCGTGAGGCGGGGGTTGGTTTTGGCGGAGAGCGCGCCGGGGGGAGCGAGGGCGACCGGTTCGTCGAGGGAGAAGTCGGGCGTCACGCGGCGCAGCCAAAAGCTCCCGTCGGTCTCAAGCCAGGTGACCAGCAGCGCGCCGTCGCGGAGGATGAGGGTGTCGACGCGGCCGAGGGGTTTGCCGCGGTCGAGGCGGAGCGGCAGGAGGAAGCGCGTGCCGGCATCGGGCGAGAAGGAGGCGAGGACGCGCGGATCGTTGTCGGCGGCGGTGAACCAGGCGGCGGCGACGCGGCCGCCGTCGCTGGCGAGGCGTGGACCGTTGACGGGGCAGGCGGCGATGCGCCAGTCGTCGTGGTTGAGGAGGCGGGGTTCGTCCCAGGTTTTTCCGCGGAAACGGGCGGTGCGGATGTCGCGGACCTCGGTGTCCGTGCGGCCCCGATACGCGAGGAGGGCGCCGCCGTCGGGGAAGGCGGTGAGGGTGGTCGGGCAGCAGTCGCAGACGGAGGGGTCGACGAGGGTGTCGGGAGCGGGGTCGTGGAGCAGGCGGGCGTAGAGTTGCTGGGGTTGTTGGGGGTCGCCGGATTTTTTCGCGCGGCCGTCGAGCCAGGCGGCGAGGACGCGGCCGTCGGCGAGACGGGCAAAGCTGAACATTTCGACCGCGGCCGAGCCGAGCGACCAGGGGGTGGGCGTGCTCCAGGTGGCGCCCTGGTCGGAGGAGGACGACGTGAGCGCGCCGCCGTGGCCGTCGGTCCAGACGGCGGTGGCGGTGCCGCGGCCGTCGAGGACGAGTTGGGGGAAATCGGAGGAACTCAACGGGAGGTCGGCGCGGGCGGCGATGGTGCGCGCGGGGGACCACGTGAGGGTCGCGGGGGCGAAGGTCGAAAAACGGAGGGTGTGGGGCGGAGCGGCGGGGGCGTCGGGTGCCGGTGCGGGCGGGTGAAGGTGGCCGGCGGATTTTTTCGCGGCGGCGGCGGCGAGGTTGGCGGGGGCGGCCTCAACCCAGCTGAGCCAGATCGTGCCGTCGGCGGCGGTCGTGAGCGAGGCGCCGAGGGCCCGGGGCCCGGCGGGGGAGGGTACGTCGACGACGGTGGGGGTGGGCGGCGGGGGCGGCGGCTCGGCGGCGGCGGCGCGGCCGCAGGGGAGCAGGAGCGACAGGGAGACGACGAGACGGAGAGCGTGGCGCATGAAAATAGAGTGGCGGGAAGGGCGGGCCGCGCAAGCGGGGGGGGCGCCCCGGGCGGACCCCGCGCTCAGGCGCGCGGCGAGAGGGCGGGCGGCGGGGCCGCGGCCTACTTCTTGGCCGCAGGCGCGGGTTTGACGTCTTCGAGGACCCAGGTGTTGCCCTGGCGGGACATGAGGCCGGTGAGGGCGTCGCCGACCTTGAAGGTCTTGAGGGCGGTGGCGTCGACTTTGAACATCATGGTCATGGCGCGCATCACGCCGGGAATCTCTTCGTGTTTGACCATGAAGGCGGATTTGTCGGCGACGACGGAGGTGATCACGCCGCG
>CAJAYO010000300.1 GCA_903948415.1 uncultured Opitutia bacterium
ACCAGCTCTCGATCACCCAACGGGTGCTGCCACCCGCCAGCAAATGGGTGCGCAGCGGCGCGAATTTCCTCGGGTTTCCTGCCCGCGTGAGCTCCCCGCCGACGATCGCCAATTACTTCGCGACCTTCCCGTCGGCGGTCGCGGCGAACACCAAGATTTATAAATACGTGGGCGGCCCTCTCGATGCGTCGAATCCCGTGCAAGTCTTCAGCCCCTCCTTCGAGCCGCTCGATCGCACGCAGGCGTATTGGTTCGATGCGACGGTGGTCTCGGATTTCTACGCTCCGCTGGAAATCACGCCCTCGAATCTCGCCGGCCTCGTCTACGGCCGCAATGGATCGCAAGTTACGGTGCGGGTGCGCAATCGCTCGTCCGCCACGGTGACGCTCACCGTGACGCCCACGGCCTCCGCCACCGCCCCGGTCGGCCAGGAGCAATGGACCGCCGCCGTACCCCTCACGCGCCGCACGTTTAACAGTGGCACCAACAGCTACGACTTCATCGAAGTGACCGCGCCGTTCACCGTCGTGCTCGCGCCGCAGGCCTCCTCGGAACTGGTGTTCGGCGTCAAGCGCGAGTCGATCACCGGCCCCGATAATTCGCTCTACGCCTCGCTCCTGCGCTTCACCGAAAGCTCGAATCTCCTGGAAGTGCTGCTGCCGGTGAGTGCCCGCGTCACCTCGTTGGCCGGCCTCTGGGTGGGCGATGTCGCGGTGACCAACGTCGAAAGCAAAGCCGTGGGCTTCACGGGCACGGCGACGAAGAGCCCCTATCCCCTGCGCGTGCTCCTGCACGTGGACGACGCCGGCACGGCCCGGGTGCTCTCGCAAGTGTTCCTCGGTCGCCTCGCGCCCGCGCCGTATGCGCCGGGCATCGCGACCTTGGAGTCCCACCTCAAGGCCGACGAAAAGGCCAACGCGCAGCGATTCGTCGCCACGCACCTGCCCCTCGATGAAGTCCTCGCGACCGGCACGGGCAGTGTGGCGCTCGGTCAGACTTTGGTCCGCAGCGTCACGATTCCGCATAACGCGCCCACGAATCCCTACGTCCACACCTACCATCCGGACCACGACAATAAAGACAGCCGGTTCGCGCTGCTGCCGACGACGTCGGCGGGGTCGTTGGAAAGCCCGACCATCGGGCGCACGTTCTCCTTTACCTTTTCCCCCACGCCGCTGCCCACCTCGAGCCCGCTCGGCTGGGGCAGCACGGTGCTCGGCGGCACTTATGCCGAAACGATCACGGGAGTGCACAAAGATCCATTGACCGTCTCGGGCACTTTCGAACTCCGCCGCGTGAGCGAACTCGGAAGCATCACGACGAACTGACCGCGCTCCCCGCCGCCATGACCCACCGCCTTTCCTTCTTTTTCCGCCCGGTCTTTTTTCTGCTCCTTGCTTTGGGTGCCGCCTCGGCGGCCCGGGCGCAGTTTGAAATCTCCGGCATCACGTTCACGCGCCTCTACCAGGGCGGGGCACCCAGCCAGCTGAATCCGCCGACCACGACGCCGCAATACGCCGGCGCCTTCGTGAGTGCGGGCGGTTCGGCCGCGCGGGCGACGAGTGCCACCATCACGGTGCGCTATCCCTCCGGCGGCGCCATCGCGCTCAAAGCCTCGTCCATTGGCGCCATGTTTGCCTCGGGCGTGCCCCGCTACCTGACCGGCGACATCATCACCCCGCCCGCGACTCAGGCGGATAAAACGACGATCGCCGACGCCACTTACTGGCGCCAAGCCCCCGTCGCCCTCGGCGAATCGTTCACCCATCCCAGCGGCACGACGGAGACGCCGCTGCCCCTGACCCTGGATGCGGTCACGGTGCTCGAGGGTGGCGCTGGCTACACCACCGTGCCGACCGTCGTCTTCTCGGGTGGGGGTGGCACGGGCGCAGCGGCCACGGCGATCCTCGCCCAAGGTCGCGTGGTCTCCGTCACCTTCTCCAGTCTCGGGTCGGGCTACACCTCCCTGCCCGGCGTCACGTTTTCCGGGGGTGGCGGGACCGGCGCCACGGCGACCGTCACGGCGCCGATCCGGCCGTATTATTTCAGCCCACACGCCAATCAGACCTTTGCCTCCCAAGCGGGCCGCGTGGATATCACGTGGGTCACGCGGGTGCCCGTGGCCATCACGGGGGACGCCGTGTTGAAATATCGCACGCGCCTGGAATCGTTCGCCGTATCCTCGGCGACGAACAAGCCGACGCGCACGATTTATTGGACGGAAAACGGCTTTAACGGCCCGATCGTATCGATCCCATCCGGCAAAATTCAGACGGTGAATCCGATCTACACGACGAACTTCCCCCAGTTGGTGGCGGAAGAATTTAAACTACCGGGGGCTCCGGCCAGCACCGATACGGCCAGCAGTCTGCCGCCGCAGCGCAAGACCCTCTGGTTTGAAAAGATTGGGTCGATCAGCTCCGTCAAAGCCTACAACCGCGAGGGCCGGATTATGGTGGAATACCTCGGCGCGCCGGTGGTGGGAGCCAATCAGCTTTATGAGTTTCTGGGGGCCGACATTATCGACATCGTCCAATCCGCCCCGACGGTGGTCGCGACGGTCCATCTCGGGGATCCGCTCACACCGCGGAACGCCGCCGGCGGACTGGAGCCCGTGGATGGCAGTTCGGAGTATTTGGCGTCGCCGGTGAACTTGACCTCGCCCGATGGGAAAAGTTACTACGGCACCTCCGCCCGCACCGATGGACGGCTGCGCTATCACGCCGAACGCGCCACGGACAATCCCGGCCGGGTGGTATTTTATTGGCTGGAATTGAGCGATGCCGCGATCTTCGCGCCGCCCGCGACCGCCGGCCCCGGGATGGGGATCTATTGGCCCACACTCAAGAATGGTTACAATCAG
>CAJAYO010000301.1 GCA_903948415.1 uncultured Opitutia bacterium
GGAATGGCCGCCGCCTGGATCGGCGTGGCCTCAAGATAATTTCGCTCGAAAATGCCCCGGAGGAGCGGCGCCGACAGGCCCAGGCTGGAGAATGACATCTCCCAGCGATGACCGCCTCCAGCCGAAGTGGGAAACTTTATCCGCACCGGGGCGCCCGCTGCCCGCCGCACCCGGCGGGGTCGGGCGATCCGCGTTACTTCGCCGCCAACGCGGCCTCGATCGCCTTGATCACCGCGGGCGAGTCCGGTTCGGCGCCGGAGTCGAAGCGCTGCACAATCGTACCGTCGCGGCCCACGAGAAACTTGTTGAAGTTCCACTTGATGTTGCCGGGAAACGGCGAGCCCTTCCCGGCGAGCGCAACGTAGAGCGGGTGGCGGTTCGCCCCGTTCACCTCGATTTTGTCGAACAACGGAAACGTCACGCGAAACGTCGTGCGGCAGAATTCCTTGATCTCCGCGTTGGTGCCGGACTCCTGTTCGCCAAATTGATTGCACGGAAAGCCCAGCACCGTGAGCCCCTGCGCCTGGTATTTCTTATACACGGCTTCGAGCCCCTGGTATTGCCCCGTATAGCCGCAGGCGGACGCGACGTTCACGATCAGCAGCACCCGACCTTTCAGGGGCGCGAGCGTGGCTGCTGTGCCGTCGATGTCTTTGACGGCGATTTCATAGAGCGATTCGGCGCGGAGGGTCATGAGCGGGAGGAGAAGCAGAACGGCCAGGCGGAGCAAGTTTCGCATTCCGCAACCACGGCGCGCGATTGCCGCCCTGTCAAATCCGCCCTGAATCGGCGTCCCCCGGCACTTTTTTCGTGCGGAGCTTCCGCCCCCGCCCCAACGTCTCGCCTCCCCTCCGATGCGTCCCTTTCTCCCCGGTTGTCTGGTCGCGCTCCTCCTCGCTGCATCCGCTGCGCGCGCTCCGGGCGCGGCCGCGGCCCAATCGCCCGCCCCCGCCCTCCGCCCCGCCGCCGACCTCGCCGTCGATCTCGTGCTGCAGGAACCCGTCGTCGCCCAGCCCGTGTTTCTCAACTTCGACGAACGCGGCCGGATGTGGGTCGTCCAATATCTGCAATACCCCGCCCCCGCCGGCCTCACCGCCGTTTCCCACGACAGCTACTGGCGCACCGTTTACGACCGGAAAAAACCCGCCCCGCCCTACGACACACCGGAGACGCGGGCCTTTCGCGGAAAGGACCAGATCACCATCCACGAAGATGTGCGCGGCGACGGCTCGTTCGCGCAGCGCACGACGTTTCTCGAAGGCCTCAACATCACCACGGCCGTGTGCCGCGGACGCGGCGGCGTGTGGGTGTTGAGCCCGCCGCACCTTCTCTTCTACGCCGATGCCAACCGCGACGACGTCCCTGACGGCCCGCCCGTCGTCCACCTCGAGGGCTTCAACCTCGAGGACACCCACTCCATCGCCAACTCACTCCGCTGGGGCCCCGACGGTTGGCTGTATGGCGCGATCGGCTCGACGGTGACCGCGGACATCGCGCGCCCCGGCCTCGACCGCTCTCCCGTGACCCGCATCACGGGCCAGGCCATCTGGCGCTACGATCCGGCCACGCGGCGCTTCGAAGTTTTCGCGGAGGGTGGCGGCAACGCCTTCGGCTGTGAAATCGACGCGAAGGGCCGCGTCTTCTCCGGGCACAACGGCGGCGACACGCGCGGCTTTCACTACGTCCAGGGCGGCTTCCTCCAAAAAGGCTTCGGCAAACACGGCGAGCTCTCGAATCCCTACGCGTTCGGCTATTTCCTGCCGATGAAGCACGGGCCCGTAAAACGGTTCACCCACAACTTCATCGTCTACGAGGGCGGCTCGCTCCCGGATCGCTTTCACGGGAAACTCATCGGCCTCGACCCGATCAACCGCTATCTGCCCCTCGCCAACCTCACCCCGCGCGGCGCGACGTTTGAGACCCGGGACGTCGACGCCGTGCTGCGTTCCGACGATCCCCTGTTCCGCCCTGTCGACATCAAACACGGCCCCGACGGCGCGATCTACGTGGCCGACTGGCGCGATCCCGTGATCAACCATTTTTTGAATCGCGAGGGCGAGACCGCCCACGACGACGGACGCATCTACCGTATCCGGGGCGTCGGCACCAAGCCCGGCGCCGCGGTCGGCGACCTCACCCAAAAAACCTCCCCCGCCCTCGTCGAACTCCTCCGCCACGAGAACCGCTGGATGCGGGAAACGGCGCTGCAAGTCCTCGGCGACCGTCGCGACGCGGCCCTGATCGCGCCGCTGCGCGACGCGGTGCGCACCGGCACGGGACAATTCGCCCTCGAAGCACTGTGGGCCCTCAACCTCAGCGGCGGCTTTGACGAAGCCTTTGCCCGCGAGGCCTTCGCTCACGCCGATCCGTTTGTGCGCCTCTGGAGCGCGCGCCTCGTCGGCGACACCGGCACGGCGACCACCGAAACGGTCCGCGCCCTGGTCGCGCTCGCCACGCGCGAACCCAACGTCGAAGCCCGCAGCCAACTCGCCGCCTCCGCCCAGCGCCTGCCCGCAGCCGCCGCCCTGCCCCTCGTGCGCGCCCTCCTCGCGCACGACGAGGACGCCGGCGATCCGTATCTTCCGCTGCAACTGTGGTGGGCCGTTGAAAAACAATGCGCGAGCGACCGCGCCGCCGTCGTCGCCTTTTTCGCGGACCCGGCCCTGTGGAAATCCGCCCTCGTCACACAACACCTCGGCGCCCGCGTGATGCGTCGCTTCGCCGCCGCCGGCGGTGCCAAAGACTGGCAGACGTGCGCCACACTCCTCCGCCAGGCCCCCGATTCCGCGGCCAAACAAACGCTGATGACCGGATTCGGCCAGGCCTTCGAGGGCCGGGCCTTGCCCTCGCTGCCCGACGAACTCGTCGCGGCAATTATCCAATCCGGCCACGCGTCGCTCGCGCTGCGCGTCCGCCGACAGGACGCGGACGCCGTCACCGCGGCGCTCAAGATCATGGCGAACCCCAAGGCCGCGCCCCTCGAACGCCTGCGGCTCACCACCGTCTTCGGCGAGGTGCCCGACGCCCGCGCGCTCCCCGTGCTCATGGCGCTGCTCAACGACACCCATGCGCCCGTCCGGCAGGCCGCCATCGCCGCCGCGTCCGCCTACGACGACCCGGCGCTCACCCGCGCGATCCTCGCGAGCTACGCCACATTTTCCGCCGAACAAAAGGACACCGCGCAATCGGTCCTCGCGAGCCGCGTGCCCGGCGCCACCGCCCTGCTCGACGCCGTCGAAGACGGCCAAATCCCCGCAAAAACGATCCGCGCGGAAATCGTCGAGCAACTCCGGTTGCTCAACCACGCCCCGCTCACCGCCCGCAGCGACAAGCTCCTCGGTCCGGCTGCCGGGCCCAGCGCCGGCGATGCCGCCCAGGAACTCGCCCGCGTGCTCGGCGTTGTTTCCTCCGGGCGTGGCGGCAGTCCCTATCGCGGCCGCGTGCTCTTTCAACAGAGCTGCGCCGCGTGCCACATCTTTCACGCCAAAGGCGGCGACATCGGCCCCGATCTCACCCCGCTCAAACGCGACGACCTGACCTCGTTGATTCTCGCCCTCGTCAACCCCAGCGCGGAAATCCGCGAAGGCTACGAGGCGTTCGTCGTCACGACCGCCGCCGGCGCCGTACGCGTGGGCTTCCTCGCCGCGCAAGATCCGCAGCGCGTTACCCTGCGCGACATGACGGGCGTCAACGCGACCCTTGAGCGCACCGCCATCGCAACAATGAAGCCGCTCGGCCGTTCCCTCATGCCTGAGGGATTGCTCACCGGCCGCACCGAGCAGGAATTGCTCGATCTGTTTGCCTACCTCCGCATCAACCAACCGCTGGTCGGCGCGGAAAAATAGGCCGGGCAGGTCGGCGCAACTCGATCGGCGCAGTGGTCATTCCTCGCAGCGAAAGACCACCGGGCCCGCGTAGCCGCCCGACGCATGCCACCACGCGGCCGACAGCCCCGCGACCTCCGGACTCCTGAACTTCGAACCGCTGCCCGGGCTGGCGTGGAGGAACGAAAGGTCTCCCCCCGGAAAATCCACCGTCGTCTGCGGATGGCTGATGCGCGGCGTGCCCCCACCCGGATAAATTGCCGGCAACGCCAACGTCAGGGTCAACGGTCCGCCGTGGGTGGCGGGACGTGCCCAGCGCACGCCCGCGAATTGGCCCTGAAACTCGGGATAGCCTCAGGCCTCCCGCGGCTGCCTCGCTGCCCGCGGCTTCCTGCACGCCGCACCCCGTGCCCTGCAGGCAGTTTTCCCCCACCCGGAACGGGCCCTCGCCCAGCCAGCGCAGCGAC